>URYB01000154.1 GCA_900552085.1 uncultured Lachnobacterium sp. | reverse complement strand
AACAAGTAATTTGCAGACGAAAGCAATCGCTTCCATAGAGGAATATCCTTTTACAAAGTTCTATGAAGTGGGAATCCCGATGTCGATCAATACAGACAACCGCACGGTGAGTGATACGACCTGTACGGATGAATATATGCGTCTGACGGAAGCCGGAATGTTCAAGGAGGCAATGTGCCAGAAAATCTATATGGCGTCGCTTGCCACAAGTTTTGCGGACGATTCCGTAAAGCAGGAAGTTTTTAGCAGATGGCCGATTATGTAGTGAACAAAATCTTGAAAAAATCAGATTTTTTCCGTATAATTAAGTTTTGTCAATAACGAAGAGAATGAGCCATTGAAATAGATGGCAGGAGGAACTATATGTCAATCGATCAGAGCAAAATTCGTAATTTTTGCATTATTGCCCATATCGATCATGGCAAGTCTACACTTGCGGATCGTATTATAGAAAAAACTGGTACACTGACCAGCCGCGAGATGCAGGCACAGGTACTTGACAACATGGATCTCGAACGTGAGCGTGGTATCACCATCAAGTCGCAGGCGGTTCGTATTATTTACAATGCGAAGGATGGAGAAGAATATATTTTTAACCTGATTGATACCCCTGGACATGTGGATTTTAATTATGAGGTTTCCCGAAGCCTTGCAGCATGTGATGGAGCAATCCTTGTTGTGGATGCGGCACAGGGTGTTGAAGCACAGACACTTGCCAATGTATATCTGGCACTGGATCATGATCTTGATGTGATGCCGGTAATCAACAAAATTGATCTGCCAAGTGCAAGACCGGATGAGGTCGTGCAGGAGATTGAGGATGTGATTGGAATTGAAGCGGCCGATGCACCGCGCATTTCTGCAAAGACCGGATTAAATATTGAAGATGTACTGGAACAGATCGTACACAAAATCCCGGCACCGACCGGAGACCCGGCAGCACCGCTTCAGGCATTGATCTTTGATGCAATCTATGATTCTTACAAAGGTGTCATCATATTCTGCCGTATCAAGGAAGGAACCGTTAAGGTCGGTACAAAAATCAAAATGATGGCTACCGGTGCTGAGGATCTTGTTACAGAAGTTGGCTATTTTGGAGCAGGACAGTTCATTCCGTGCGATGAATTATCGGCCGGAATGGTTGGATATATTGCAGCAAGTATCAAGAATGTACGGGATACGCAGGTGGGTGATACGGTTACGGACAGTGAGCGTCCGTGCGCAGAACCTCTTCCGGGATATAAGAAGGTAAATCCAATGGTTTACTGTGGACTTTATCCGGCAGATTCTGCCAAGTATCCGGATTTGCGTGATGCGTTAGAAAAGCTGCAGGTCAATGATGCTTCTCTGTATTATGAGCCGGAGACTTCGCTTGCACTGGGCTTTGGATTCCGATGCGGATTCTTAGGACTGTTGCATCTTGAGATTATCCAGGAGCGGTTGGAAAGAGAATTTAATCTGAATCTTGTAACGACGGCACCGAGCGTAATTTACAAGGTGCATAAGACAAATGGCGAGGTGATCGATCTGACCAATCCGTCCAATCTGCCGGACCCATCGGAGATTGAATATATGGAAGAGCCGTTTGTGGCAGCAGAAATCATGGTGACCAGCGAATATGTCGGGGCAATTATGAAACTGTGTCAGGAGCGCCGTGGTATTTATATCAGCATGGATTATATAGAAGCGACCCGCGCAGTGATCAAATATGATCTGCCGCTCAATGAAATTATTTACGACTTTTTCGATGCGTTAAAGTCCCGTTCCCGTGGATATGCATCGTTTGATTATGAGATGAAAGGCTATGTGCGTTCAGAACTGGTTAAGCTCGATATTCTGATTAACCGTGAGATGGTAGATGCTCTTTCCTTTATCGTGTTCAAAGAAAGCGCCTATGAGAGAGGCCGCAAAATGTGTGAGCGTTTAAAGAAAGAGATTCCAAGACATTTATTTGAAATTCCGATTCAGGCATCCGTTGGAGGAAAAATTATTGCCCGTGAAACGGTTAAGGCTATGCGCAAGGATGTGCTTGCCAAGTGTTACGGCGGTGATATTTCCCGTAAGAAGAAACTTCTGGAAAAACAGAAGGAAGGTAAGAAACGTATGCGTCAGATCGGAACCGTAGAAGTGCCACAGGAAGCATTTATGAGTGTACTGAAACTGGACGAAGATTAATGAATATGAAGAATAATTTAGAATTATATGTGCATACTCCTTTTTGTGTGAAGAAATGCGATTACTGCGATTTCCTTTCTTTTGCAGCAGACAGCAAGACACAGATTCAGTATGTACATGCACTGCTGAAAGAAATTCGCTTTTATGGCGAACTGATGCAGTCTTATGAGGTATCTACAATTTATATTGGAGGCGGTACGCCAAGCTGGCTGGAACCGGAACTTCTCATTGCCGTGATGGAACAGATCTACAAAAGCTTTCGTGTGCGGGAAGATGCCGAGATTACGCTCGAGTGCAATCCGGGAACCGTCACGATCGCAAAATTCGGAGCATATAAGAAAGCGGGAATCAACCGGCTTTCCATCGGCATGCAGTCGGCAAATGACGATGAGTTAAAGGCACTGGGGCGGATCCATACCTTTGAGCAGTTTTTAAAGACCTATAAGCTTGCGAGAAATCTTGGCTTTCATAATATTAATGTAGATATTATGAGTGGGCTGCCGCATCAGACCGTTGAGAAGTTTACCCAGACGCTGCAGAAAGTCATCCGGTTAAAGCCGGAACATATTTCTGCATATTCCCTGATTATCGAGAAGGGAACGCCGTTTTATGACCGCTACAAATTTGATGTGGTGCGTCAGGAGGCTGGAATGAAAACGGAGGAACTTCCTTCGGAGGATGAGGCTTATAAGATTTTAAAGAAAACGCAAAGCATGTTAAAAGAGGCAGGCTATCATCATTATGAGGTATCCAATTTTGCAAAACCCGGCTATGAGTGTCAGCATAATATTGGATACTGGGTAAGAGAGAACTATCTCGGTCTTGGTCTGGGAGCAGCATCGTTGATCGATAATGTACGCTATTCCAACACGAGAGAATTATATGAATACAATGAAATCTGTGGAAAACTTACCATACTGCCGCCGGAGGCATTCGCCGGAGAGGAAGGCATGCCGGCGCCGGAAGGACACTGGTTTGGGACGAATCTTCACACGGAGGCCAATGTCATTACGCGCAAGGGGCAGATGGAAGAATTCATGTTCCTGGGACTGCGCCTGACCGAAGGCGTGACCCGTAAGGCGTTTGAAGATGCATTTGGAATGCCAATCGAAGCGGTATATCCGGAAGTGTTGCGCAAATTGAAGGATCAGCAGCTGATTCAGCAGCGTGAGGGTAGAATTAAACTTACGGATCGGGGAATGGATGTTGCCAATTACGTGATGGCTCAGTTTTTGCTATAAGAAATGCTACAGTAATTTCTTATGCGAATAAAAAAAGTATAAAATAAAAATAAAATGGCACGAAGGTGTTGACAAGAAAAACCCTTGGTGCTATTTTAATACCAGAACGATATTAGCACTCTAAATAAATGAGTGCTAACAACGAAGATTCCAGATTACAGGAGAATGTGAAATGGGAATGGATAAGGAACAGTTAGGTGAACGAAAAGTAAAGATATTAGATGCAATCATCCGAAACTATCTGGCGACGGGAGAACCGGTTGGATCGCGAACCATTTCCAAGTATACGGATCTGAACTTAAGTTCAGCAACGATTCGTAATGAAATGTCAGATCTTGAGGAACTGGGATATATCGTACAGCCTCATACTTCTGCCGGACGTATTCCTTCCGACAAAGGATATCGGTTTTATGTCGATCATCTGATGGAAGAGAAGGACCGGGAAGTAAAGGAGATGAAAGACTTCGTCATTGAAAAGACGGAGAAGATGGATCAGGTATTAAAGCAGGTCGCAAAAATGCTTGCCAACAATACCAACTATGCAACACTTGTTTCTGCACCAACTTACAGCACGAACAAGATTAAATTTATACAGTTGTCAAATGTGGATGAATCCCATATCCTTGCAGTCATCGTTTTGAACAGCAACATTGTAAAGAACCAGATGATCGAAGTCGGGGAGCAGCTGGACAATGAGACAATCCTGAAACTGAATATTCTGCTGAATACAGCACTCAATGGTTTGTCACTTCAGGAAATCAATCTTGGAACGATTGCAAAGTTAAAGGAGCAGGCGGGAATCCACAGTACCATCGTTGGTGATGTGCTCGATGCACTGGCACAGACGCTCAGTGAAAACGAAGATTTACAGATCTACACCAGCGGTGCGACGAACATTTTGAAGTATCCGGAATTATCGGATGCGGAAAGTGCAACCAATCTTCTTTCCACATTTGAGGAAAAAGATGAACTTTTGAACCTTGTAACAGAATCCCTTTCCGATGATCAGAATGAAAATGGAAATGGTATCCAGGTTTATATAGGAAATGAAGCCCCGGTACAGACCATGAAGGATTGCAGCATCGTTACTGCAACGTATGATCTTGGGGAAGGCGTGAAGGGAACCATCGGAATCGTTGGCCCGAAACGAATGGATTACGAAAATGTAGTAGACAATTTGAAAAATCTGAAATCCCAGCTGGATGGAATATTTGAAAAGAGCAAGCAGGATTCATAGAAAGGCGGTAAGACATGGCAGAGACAAATAACAAGGACGTCATGGAAGAATTAGAAAAAGACGAAGTCGTTGAAGAGACAGCAGATACAGAAGAAACCAAAGTGGCTGAGGAAAGTGCAGAGGAAACCAAAGCAGAAGATGCGGCAGATACTGAAGATGCGCAGGACGCAGAAGAGACTTCAGAAGAAACAGAAACAAAAGAAAAGAAAGATGGCATCTTTGGCAAAAAGAAGAAAAAAGATAAAAAAGATGAGCAGATCGAAGATCTCAATGATCGCTTAAGACGCCAGATGGCAGAGTTTGATAATTTCCGTAAGCGCTCGGAAAAAGAAAAATCCCAGATGTTTGATATGGGAGCAAAATCCATAATTGAGAAAGTACTTCCGGTTGTGGACAATTTTGAGCGAGGACTTGCAGCAGTACCGGAGGAACAGAAGGATGATGCTTTTGTGACCGGTATGGATAAAGTATATAAGCAGATGATGACAGAGTTCGATTCCATTGGTGTGAAACCAATCGAGGCAGTCGGACAGGAGTTTAACCCGGATCTCCATAATGCTGTTATGCAGGTGGAAAGTGAAGAGTATGGGCCTGGCGTCGTGGCACAGGAGCTTCAGAAAGGCTATATGTACAAAGATACCGTGGTTCGCCACAGTATGGTAGCTGTTGTAAGTGAATAAGTTTTTTTTCATCTGTTATGGATGGTAAAAATATAAACATGTTAACAAAACAATGAATTGATAAATATAGGAGGATAAGAAAATGGGCAAGATTATTGGTATCGATTTAGGAACAACTAACAGCTGTGTAGCTGTTATGGAAGGTGGAAAACCTACCGTTATCGCAAATCAGGAAGGTGCAAGAACAACACCGTCCGTTGTAGCATTTACAAAGACAGGAGAGCGTCTCATCGGTGAGCCTGCAAAACGTCAGGCAGTAACAAACGCTGAGAAGACAATTTCTTCTATCAAGAGACATATGGGTACTGACTACAAAGTAGCAATCGATGATAAGCAGTATAGCCCACAGCAGATTTCTGCTATGGTACTTCAGAAATTAAAGGCAGATGCAGAAGGATACCTCGGTGAGAAGGTTACAGAGGCTGTTATCACAGTTCCTGCATACTTCAATGATGCACAGCGTCAGGCAACCAAGGATGCCGGTAAGATCGCAGGTCTTGATGTAAAACGTATCATCAACGAGCCTACAGCGGCAGCTCTTGCATATGGTCTTGACAATGAAAAAGAGCAGAAGATCATGGTATACGATTTAGGTGGTGGTACATTTGATGTATCTATCATTGAGATCGGTGACGGTGTCATTGAAGTATTATCTACAAACGGTGATACACATCTTGGTGGTGATGATTTCGATAACAAGATCACACAGTGGATGATTGATGAGTTCAAGAAGGCAGAGGGCGTAGATCTTTCTGGTGACAAGATGGCAATGCAGAGATTAAAAGAAGCTGCTGAGAAAGCAAAGAAGGAGCTTTCTTCTGCAACAACTACAAACATTAACCTGCCATTCATCACAGCAACTGCTGAGGGACCAAAGCATTTTGATATGAACCTCACCAGAGCAAAATTCGATGAGTTGACACATGACCTTGTTGAGAGAACTGCAATTCCGGTTCAGAACGCAATGAAGGATGCTGGTGTTACCAATGCTGATCTTGGTCAGGTTCTGTTAGTTGGTGGTTCTACACGTATTCCAGCTGTTCAAGATGCTGTAAAACGTATTACAGGAAAAGACCCATTCAAAGGTATTAACCCAGATGAATGTGTTGCTGTAGGAGCAGCTATTCA
>URYB01000153.1 GCA_900552085.1 uncultured Lachnobacterium sp. | reverse complement strand
GAAGAAAAGCAGTACTGCAAAAATGATCACAACCGGCGTCATCATTCCCAGCATTATGGAAGACGCCACATTTTTCTTTAAAAGTTTCTCATTCCCACTTCCATAGTTTTGTGCGGTCACAATGGAAAATCCCAATGTAAAGCCGCCGAAAATACCGGACAGAAGATGATAAGTTTATAGTGGCAGCACAGTGTGTGAAGCAGCATGAAACCCGTGCGATGCTGGATGGACAGATCCATGACATCGGTAAGGTGGGACGTATTATCAGCCAGGTAAAAGCAGAACTGGAAGCACAGCTGAATGAACCGCTGAGTGATGTGTGTATTGCAGCCGCTGGTCGTGTGTTAAAGACGGTTACCACACATGTCGAGTATGAGTATGCGGAGGAGAGCATTGTCACCGGAGAGGATATTCATACGCTGGATTTGCTGGGAATTGAAAAGGCACAGGATATTTTAAAAGAAGCCAATGATACACAGTATAAGTTTTACTGTGTGGGCTATTCGGTTGTGAAATATTTTTTAAATGACGAAGTATTCATAAGCCTTGAGGACCATAAAGCAACAAAAATAGGTGAAGATATTATCGTAACATTCCTTCCGGAAGATGTTGTGGATGGTTTGTATTCTGCAGTAGGACAGGCAGGACTTACAGTTGCCAATATGACGTTGGAGCCAATTGCTGCGATCAATGTAGCCATTCCGGAAAATTACCGCATGTTAAATATTGCATTGGTTGATGTGGGCGCCGGAACTTCCGATATTTCTGTGACGAAAGAAGGAAGTATTATTGCGTATGGTATGATCCCGTATGCGGGAGATGAGCTGACGGAATTGATCGTACAGCATTTCCTTGTGGATTTTAAGACGGCAGAGGCGATGAAACTTGCATCGACGACAGAAGAGGAAGTGACATATGAAGATATCATGAGCATTTCCCATACAATTCCTTCCAAGGAAATCTGGGATCTTGTGGAGCCTACGGTAGATAAGATTACTTCTGAGGTAGCCACAAAGATTATGGAATTGAATGGTGATAAGACTGTCAGTGCCTGCTTTGTCGTAGGAGGCGGTGGAAAAATCCACGGATTTACGCAGATGCTTGCAAAAAAACTGGAACTGCCGGAGGAACGTGTGGCATTGCGTGGAGAGGAAGTTCTCAAAGAAGTTGTCTTTGAACAGGAAGATATCCACAAAGATCCGCTTTTGGTTACACCGATTGGAATCTGCCTCAATTATTATGAGCAGCGTAACAATTTTATTATGATGAAGTTCAATGGCGAGCGTCTGAAATTATATGACAACAATCGTCTCACGATTGTGGATGCAGCATTACAGGCGGGAATTTCCAATGATGAGCTTTTTCCGAAACGGGACGTGCCAATCAATTTTGTGGTAAATGGTGCGGCGAGAATTGCAAGAGGCGAGGCCGGAGAACCCGCCATCGTGACATTGAATGGCAGACCTGCAAACATCAATACACCGCTTATTCCAAACTGTGAGGTAACAATTGAACCGTCCACAGCGGGAGCAGATGCCGTATATACCGTTGAGCAGTTAGAGGAGTATCATGAGTCTACACTTACGGTGATCATCAATGGAAAAACCGTTGTCTGTCCAAAATTTGTAGAAGTCAATGGACAGTTGGAACCGGGTTCTTATGAGATCAAAGAAGGCGATGTCATTGAGACGAGAAATTATTATACAGTGCGTCAGGTCGCAGAATTCATGGATGTGGAAGTAGATACCGATCATGAGATTCTCGTCAACAACCGGCTGGCGGATTTTGACACGCTTGTATACGAAAATTTTACGATTGACTGGACAGTTCTCTCCTTTGGGGTTGCGCCGGAGCCGGAGAATCGTTATAATGCTACAATAAGTGATACTTCTTCGGAAGTGTCCGCAGAGGATGAGTCTCAGGAAACGAAAGAAGAGGAAGCACCAAAGGAAACGGAAGGATCTGTTACCGTTATGGTAAACGGAGAGTCCGTGACCATGACAGGAAAGCAAAATTATATCTTTGTTGATGTGTTTGACTGGTATTCCTTTGATCTGTCTGCTGGAAAAGGACGCGCCATTGCGACGTTAGTCAATGGAAAAGAAGCAGAATTTTCGCAGCCACTGGCAAATGGGGACAACATCGAATTATACTGGAAAGAGAATTAACATGTTAGAATTATGTAGTATTGCGAGTGGAAGCAGTGGCAATTGTATCTGCGTAGGTTCAGATGATTCCCATGTACTGATCGATGCCGGCATCAGCGGCAAAAAGATCGAGAACGGACTCAATGCCATTGATCTGAAAAGAAAGGATATGCAGGGGATAGTTGTGACGCATGAGCATATTGACCATATCGCGGGACTTGGCGTTATGGCGAGACGTTATGGTCTGCCGCTGTATGCAACACCTGGAACCATTGATGCAATAAAAAATGTAAAGTCTGTGGGAAAAATAGATGAAAGTCTGTTTCATCCCATTACGCCAATGGAAGAATTTTCAATTGGTGATCTGGAAATTACACCGATTCCGATTTCGCATGATGCGGCAGAACCGGTGGCATACCGGATTAAAAAGGATCATCATATTTTTGCGGTTGTTACAGATCTTGGAACCTATGATGATGCTATAATACAGGAACTTCAGGGATTGGAAGTCCTTCTGCTGGAGGCAAATCACGATATACATATGCTGGAGACAGGTGTATATCCTTATTCATTGAAGCGACGTATTATGGGAGACAGAGGTCATTTGTCGAATGAGCGAAGCGGGCAGCTGCTTGGCGAACTTCTTCATGATAAATTTGGAACAGTTATGCTGGGCCATCTGAGCAAAGAAAATAATTACGAGGAGCTGGCCTATGAGGCGGTACGTCTGGAGGTTACGAGTGGAGATAATCCATACAAAGCGGATGATTTCCCGATGTATGTAGCAAAAAGAGATACCGTTTCGCCGGTACTTCGTGCACAATAAAAAGGAGAATTAAAATGGAAAAGACATTAGACAAGGCAATTATCACCGTAGTAGGAAAGGATACCGTAGGTATTATCGCAAAAGTTTGTACATACCTTGCAGAAAACGGTGTAAATATTCTGGACATTTCCCAGACAATCGTATCCGGATATTTTAACATGATGATGATTACAGATATCAGCAGTGCTACAAAATCATTTGCTGCAATTTCAGATGAGATGGAAAAACTCGGAGAAGAGATTGGCGTTGTAATCAAATGCCAGCGTGAAGAAATCTTTGAGAAAATGCATCGTATCTAATATTGTTTGCCAGAAGGAGTAAATTCATGATAAATATCGGAGAAGTAATCGAAACCAATGAAATGATCGAGAAAGAGAATCTGGATGTGCGTACCATCACATTAGGTATCAGTCTTTTGGATTGTATTGATTCTGATCTGGATCGCTTAAATGAGAACATTTATAACAAAATTACAACCGTTGCCAAGGATCTGGTGGCTGTCGGCGAGAGCATTGAGAATAACTATTGTATTCCAATCGTAAATAAGAGAATTTCTGTGACACCAATCGCTTTGGTCGGTGGTGCAGCATGCAAGACTTCTGAGGATTTTGCAACGATCGCAGCGACACTGGATCGTGCAGCAAAGGCGGTAGGTGTTAACCTGATCGGAGGATATTCTGCACTGGTATCCAAAGGAATGACAAAGGCAGATGAGCTTTTAATTCGTTCTATTCCACAGGCATTACATAACACAGAGAGAGTCTGCAGTTCCGTAAACCTTGCATCGACAAAGACCGGAATCAACATGGATGCGGTCCGCCTTATGGGTGAAATTATTTTACAGACAGCAGAAATCTCCAAAGACAATGATTCTGCAGATTGTATGAAACTTGTAGTATTCTGTAATGCACCGGATGATAACCCGTTTATGGCAGGTGCGTTCCATGGTGTAACAGAAGCTGACGCTGTCATCAATGTCGGTGTCAGTGGACCGGGTGTTGTAAAGACTGCATTGGAAAAAGTGCGTGGAGAGAGCTTTGAAGTTCTCTGTGAGACAATCAAGAAGACTGCGTTTAAGGTAACACGTGTTGGACAGCTGGTAGCGCAGGAAGCATCCAAAAAGCTTGGTATTCCATTTGGAATTATCGATCTTTCCCTTGCTCCGACTCCTGCAATCGGCGACAGTGTTGCAGATATTCTCTGTGAGTGTGGTCTTGAGTATGCAGGTGCACCGGGCACAACTGCAGCACTTGCCATGTTGAATGATCAGGTAAAGAAGGGTGGCGTTATGGCATCTTCCTATGTAGGAGGACTCAGTGGCGCATTCATTCCGGTCAGTGAAGATCAGGGAATGATCAATGCTGTAGAAGCAAATGCAATTACCCTTGAAAAGTTAGAAGCAATGACCTGTGTATGTTCCGTAGGTCTTGATATGATTGCAATCCCTGGAGATACAAAGGCAACAACCATTTCCGGAATGATCGCAGATGAGATGGCTCTTGGAATGGTAAACCAGAAAACAACTGCTGCACGTCTGATTCCTGCAATCGGAAAAGGTGTTGGCGATAAAGTAGAATTCGGTGGATTATTCGGATATGCACCGGTTATGCCAGTGAACCCATATTCCTGCGCAGACTTCATCAACCGTAAAGGCCGTATCCCGGCTCCAATTCATTCATTTAAAAATTGACGTGAAAGCTACGAGACGCGTAAAATAAAAAGCTCCCTGGCTGGTTCGCTTGCGAAGACCAGACAGGGAACTTTTTATTTTATGGGGCGACAGCCCGCGCATGAGGAAGCTCTGCTTCCGAATCGAGGCGTCTCGTAGCCTTCACATCAACTTTGCATGCGACAGCCCGCGCAGCGATTGACGCGTCTCGTAGCAAATGGACATATGCAAAAAGAAAAAAGTGTTATGTCCACAAAAAATAGAAAGATTGGATATATGAGAAAATATGTTCTTAAAATATACATTTAATTGGATCAAATTATAGAAATTTGATGCATATATCCAATGTAAGATAAAAGCAAGGACATTTATCAAGGGAAAAATTGTATATGTCCAAAAAGTGAATATAATGAGGACATAATAAAGAAATTTTTTATATATGTCCAAATGACTGAAAATGGTATATTATTCAAACGCAAGCTTGTCGCATTGGTGTTAAGCTATGCACATAAGGTAAATCATATGGAATCTGGCGAGAAGAGCAGCCATAGTTTTATGAATGTTAACTTTGAATAATATAGGGTTGACACTTAGAAAAAGAAGTACTAATATATTTGATGTTCAAGATGAAAGGAGAAACATTATGAAATTATCAGTTCGAACCATATGTATGGTTGCCATGTTTACAGCCATTATATCGGTATTATCAATTATGCAGATTCCAACTCCATGGGGAGTACCATTTACTTTACAGACATTTGCAATGGCATTGTGCGGATATGTACTGGGATGGAAGTATGGAACACTTTCCACAGTTCTTTACATTCTGATCGGAGCGATCGGAGTGCCGGTATTTGCCGGAATGTCAGCGGGAGTAGGTATTTTAACTGGTGCGACTGGCGGATATCTTTTTGGATTTATTATTATGACATTCCTTTGTGGAATCGGAAGAGTTTATATGAAGAAGGGGGCCAAAGGTATCGTTTGGCTTGTAGCATTTTCAGCACTTGGATTGGCAGCTTGTCATATCCTTGGTATTATTCAGTTAAAGTATGTTGCAAATCTTCCATGGGCAGTTGCAACAATAAAAGGTTCTGTTCCTTATCTTGCAAAAGATATTGCATCTGTGATTGGTGCTTATCTGGTAGCACTTGCAATTCGTCGTGCACTTCGTTCTACAAACTTACTGGATTGGGAGAATGAGAAAAAGGCAAATGCATAAATACAGAGAATTTCGTGTACATCATATTTTATGCACACAGTTGTATCAGGGATTGGGATACGACGGAGATTTTTGCAAAAACATGACGGCGATTGTTTCGGATCTGCGAAAAAATCCGGATCAGCCATTGCGGCTGGTTGCAAAAGCGGATGCAATATGTGCAAATTGTCCGAACCGTCTGGAAAACGACTTTTGCACAAATGGAGATAATCATGTAGCAATCAAAGACCGGAAGCTGCTTGCACCGCTGCATTTGACAGAAGGTGAAATATACACCTATGCACAATTGCTGCAGCATTCCAAAAAGTATCTGACTAAGGACATCTTTGCCGAAAGCTGTGCCAGTTGCAACTGGTATCAGCAGGGCATCTGTAAATATGAAAAAATGCAGTTCACACCGTCAATGTGAACGGTAATATAAAAATTTCTTATAATTTTAAGAAGAGAAACTTTCTTGACAACTTCATGTTTCCATGCTTAAATTAATTTAGTTATATGACTGACGGAATTTATGTGGAAGAACCACGTGGAGTATAACATCAGGCAGTTTTTACTGCTGGGAAAGGCAATGTCTCTTAGGGACATCGCGGCAACGCTTCCTAGAAACGTTGCAATCGCCGACCGTCTGGGCAACCTGCACATTTGAGGGCAATGCAGTGAGCATTACCTTATATGCTA
>URYB01000152.1 GCA_900552085.1 uncultured Lachnobacterium sp. | reverse complement strand
AAAAGGAGCAGGAAGAAAGACAAAAGGCTGCAAAGGGAGAGCCTGCACCGGAAAGTCTGATTACATGGATCTTTCAGGATGATTTCATACCAAGAGCCCGGATAACCAAAGACGGAATTTACAGCATTATGGCAGATTATCTGGGAACTCCTGCAGAAGCCTATGATGACTCCGGTACACTTGTCTGGAAAAGAGAGTTGGACATAAACGGAAACGTCATGCCTGCGGGAAAAGACAGATATGGACGTACAATGGAGGATATCGGAGAGAAGAATTTTATTCCGTTCCGCTTCCAGGGACAGTACGAGGATGAAGAGACAGGTCTGTATTATAACAGATTTAGATATTATAATCCGGAGACAGGACAGTACACCCAGCAGGATCCGATAGGGCTGGCAGGTGGAAACCCTACGCTGTATGGGTATGTGTGTGATACCAATACTCAAATTGATGTATTAGGATTGTCATGGTCAGATGTTTTAAAAAACCTTGGAATACCTGTTAAAGCTAGTCAATACAAAATCATTATAGTTGTAAAGGATAGTATATGAGTAGTTAAGGTGATATAAATGCAAGAAAGCACTTGTCGTCATAAGGAAAATTGATTACAATTAATTCTGAAAGGAGAAGAAATGTTATGTTTATGATTATGGCAGGAATGGATCCATGCATTCTTTTATGGGTGATTTTGCTTATTGCATTTGTAGTTGGAGAATTGATTACTGTAGGGCTTACATCCATCTGGTTTGCAGCAGGATCTCTGGTTGCTTTGCTTGCAGCAGTTCTGGGGGCAAATCCGGTTGTACAGATCATACTGTTTCTGGCGGTTTCCGTGGGATTACTCGCAGCGACAAGACCGTGGGCAAAAAAATATATCAATTCCAGAACACAAAGAACAAACGCGGACCGTATTATCGGAGAGACTATCCGTATTACAGAGCGCGTAAGTAACATGGATCAGACCGGGATGGCAGTGGTCAATGGGCAGGAATGGACCGTGCGTACCCGTGATGATAGAGAGATCATTGAGCAGGGAGCTTATGCCAGAGTTCTTGAAATCAGTGGTGTCAAACTTATAGTTGAAAAGGCATAAAAAGGAGGATTTTATTTATGTATGGTAATGGTATTGGCGTCGGAGGAGGATTGATCGCCTTAGTCATCATCGTGATTATTGCGCTGATCATCATCGTGAATTGTGTCAAGATTGTACCGCAGGCACATGCAATGGTTATCGAACGTCTTGGAGGATATCTGACAACCTGGTCAGTAGGTCTTCATTTCAAAGTTCCGTTCATCGACCGTATTGCAAGAAAGGTACTTTTAAAGGAACAGGTAGTGGATTTCCCACCACAGCCGGTAATTACAAAGGATAATGTAACCATGCAGATTGACACGGTTGTATATTTCCAGATTACAGACCCGAAGCTTTATGCTTACGGTGTTGAGAATCCAATTATGGCAATTGAGAACCTGACAGCAACAACACTTCGTAACATCATCGGTGATCTCGAACTGGATGAGACATTGACATCCCGTGAGACAATTAACACCAAGATGCGTGCAACACTGGACGTTGCAACCGATCCTTGGGGTATCAAGGTAAACCGTGTTGAGTTAAAGAATATTATTCCACCGAAGGCAATTCAGGATGCCATGGAGAAGCAGATGAAGGCTGAGCGTGAACGTCGTGAAGCTATTCTTCGTGCAGAAGGTGAGAAGAAGTCTACCATTCTTGTAGCAGAAGGTAACAAGGAATCTGCAATTCTTGATGCAGAGGCTGAGAAACAGGCTGCAATCCTTCGTGCAGAAGCCAAGAAAGAAGCAACCGTTAAGGAAGCCGAAGGTCAGGCACAGGCAATCCTTAAGATCCAGCAGGCCAACGCAGATGGTCTTCGTATGTTAAAGGAAGCTTCCCCGGACAATGCAGTGCTTCAGCTTAAGAGTCTGGAAGCATTTGCCAAGGCAGCAGACGGTCAGGCAACCAAGATCATTATTCCATCTGAAATTCAGGGAATCGCTGGTCTGAGCAAGTCTATCGTAGAAGTTGCAAAAGAAAAATAAGATTTATGTATTAATGAGAACTGTTTCGCATCTGGAAGGGTGCGGGACAGTTCTTTTTTATTTACTTACGTGACTGAAAATGGTATACTAGAAAACAAATATCGCATTTTATTCCGATGGATTGCGCAGCCTTTAGCTGCAAAGAACAGGAGAGCAAAATGAAATCAAAAATTCGATTTAAAGGAAAGCTAAGGTCGTATTTGTGTTGGCCGCTTTTGTTGACGATTCCGTTGATATTGGCGGATATAGGGCTTTATTTCTATGACGTTGCCACAGGTATTGTGGTGTCTGGATTTATTGTGATTTATTTCACAGTGGAGATCAGTCTGTACTATTATAATAAGCCACATCTGACCAATGAGATCATTAACTTCGCCACACAGTATGCCACGGTACAGAAGCGGTTACTCAATGAGTTTGAGATACCGTATGCCCTGTTGGACTATACAGGCAAGATTCTTTGGGTGAACGAGCAGTTTTCGGAATTGACAGGGGTAAGCAGGGAGTATCATAAATCGATCACGACGCTTTTTTCCACGATTACACGGGAATTTCTGCAAAAGAATGAGGGAACAAAGAATGTACAGGTTACCATGAAGGAACGGATTTTCAGAATCTCACTCAACCGTATTTACTTTGATGATATCATGGAACAGAGTAAAGCGATTGAAGTAGATAATTCCGAGGAATTCCTTACGGCGCTGTATCTGTTTGACGAGACTGAACTCAGTCATTATAAGCAGGAAAATCAGGAACAGAAACAAGTTGCAGGACTTGTATACATTGACAACTATGATGAGGCGCTTGATAGTATTGAAGACGTAAAACGTTCTCTTTTGATTGCACTGGTAGACAGAAAGGTAAACCAGTATTTTGCAAAGATGGATGCGTTGGTACGTAAAATTGAAAAAGACAAATATTTTGTCGTATTTAAGTACAAATATCTCAAACCGATGATGGACGACAAGTTCAGCATTCTGGAAGATGTCAAGACGGTTAAAGTCGGTAACGAGATGGCGGTGACACTGAGTATTGGTATTGGAATCAAGGGTTCTTCTTATAATGCAAGTTATGAGCATGCCCGTGCCGCTATTGATCTGGCTTTGGGACGAGGGGGCGACCAGGTCGTTGTAAAAGACGGTGAAGACATTGCTTACTTTGGCGGTAAAGCAAAGCAGGTGGAACGAAACACCCGTGTAAAGGCAAGAGTCAAGGCGCACGCGTTGCATGAAATCATCGAGAGCCGAGAGAATGTTATTATTATGGGACACAGTCTGACGGATGTAGATTCTCTGGGTGCCGGAATCGGTATTTTCTGTGCAGCAAAGGTACTTGGAAAGAAAGCACAGATTGTAATCAATGATCCGACATCATCGATCCGGCCATTGATGGAATGCTTTTCTGTAGATAAGGGATATCCGGAAGATATGTTTATCACGAGTGAGATTGCCCTTGAAATGGTAAGCCGCAATACGCTTGTAATGGTAGTTGATACGAACCGGCCGAGTTATACCGAGTGTCCGGAGCTTTTGAAGAAGACGGATACCATTGTCGTGTTCGATCACCACAGACAGAGCAGTGAAGTAATCGAGAATCCGGTATTGTCCTATATCGAGCCATATGCATCCTCAGCTTGTGAGATGGTTGCGGAAGTATTGCAGTATTTCCAGGATGGATTCAAGCTTTCCGCAGCGGAAGCGGATTGTATTTATGCAGGTATCCTTATCGATACCAACAACTTCATGACAAAGACCGGTGTGCGTACATTTGAGGCAGCAGCTTATCTGAAACGTTCCGGTGCGGAAGTTACCCGTGTGCGCAAGATGTTGCGTAATGATATGGCCTGCTACAAAGCCAGAGCAGAGGCTGTCCGCCACGCAGAAGTATACCGCGGCGCATTTGCAATCTCTGTCTGTCCGAGCGAAAATGTCGAAAGTCCGACGATTGTTGGTGCGCAGGCAGCAAACGAATTACTTAATATTATTGGAATCAAAGCATCCTTTGTATTGACCGAATACAATGGAAAAATCTATATCAGTTCCCGTTCCATTGATGAGATTAATGTACAGCTGATCATGGAACGCCTTGGCGGCGGTGGCCATCTGAATGTGGCAGGCGCACAGTTGAAGGATTGTACTATTGTCCAGGCAAAACATGCGATCATGGATACACTGGATGAAATGCTGAAAGAAGGAGACATACAAGAATGAAAATCATTTTATTGGAAGATGTGAAATCATTAGGAAAAAAAGGTGAGATCGTCAATGTGAGCGATGGATATGCACGCAATGCAATCCTGCCAAAGAAGCTGGGTGTGGAAGCTACCAGCAAGAATCTCAATGACTTAAAGCTTCAGAATCAGCATGCAGACAAAGTCGCAGCCGAGAATCTGGAGAATGCCAAAGAACTTGCAAAAGTTGTAGAGCAGCAGAAAGTTGTAATCAAGATCAAATCCGGCGAGGGTGGAAGAATCTTTGGTTCTGTTTCCACAAAAGAAATCGCGCAGGAGACAAAAGCACAGACAGGTCTTGATCTGGATAAAAAGAAAATGCAGTTGCCGGAAGCAATCAAGGCACTTGGAACTTATGAAGTTCCGGTAAAGCTGCACCCAAAGGTAACCGCAAAGTTAACCGTTCAGGTGGTTGAGGGATAAGGAGGTATACGCTTGGAAGAGACATTGATCAAGCGGATTATGCCAAACAGTCTGGAAGCAGAGCAGTCGGTCGTAGGATCGATGATCATGGATAAGGATGCCATAGTTACGGCGATGGAAATTCTCCTGAAGGAGGATTTCTATCACCAGCAGTATGGCATTCTTTTTGACGCTATGATCGAATTGTACAGCGAGGGGCAGCCGGTGGATCTGGTGACCCTGCAGAATAAACTGAAAGAAAAAGATGTTCCAAAAGAGATTTCCAGTCTGGAGTTTGTCGGCGAACTTGTTCGTGCAGTGCCGACATCTGCGAATATCAAATATTATTGTAATATCGTAAAAGAGACTTCCATGAAACGGAAACTGATTCGTGTCATGGAAGATATCGAGAATGAATGCTATGCAGGAAAAGAATCCTTAGAGAGTGTTATGGACAAGACGGAGCATGACATTTTCGCACTTCTTTCCAGCCGGACCGGTGGAGAGTATGTGCCGATTCGTCAGGTCGTAATGAACGCATTGGAAAAGATTGAGAAAGCATCGCAGCAGTCCGGAACCGTAACCGGTATTCCGACCGGGTTTATCGATCTGGATTATCGTACCGCGGGTCTGCAGCCTTCCGATCTGATTCTTGTGGCAGCCCGTCCTTCTATGGGTAAGACGGCGTTCGTCCTCAATATTGCGCAATATGTTGCTTTTCACAAGAATATGTGTACTGCAATATTCTCACTGGAAATGTCAAAAGAACAGTTGGTAAACCGACTGTTCTCCCTTGAGTCGCGTGTCGATGCCCAGGCGCTCCGTACCGGTAATCTGTCGGATGCAGACTGGGAAAAGCTGGTAGAAGGTGCCGGAATTATTGGTGATTCCGAATTGATCATTGATGATACGCCGGGTATCAGTATCTCTGAGATGCGTAGTAAATGCAGAAAATACAAGCTGGAGCATGATTTAAAGCTGATTATTATCGACTACTTACAGTTGATGTCCGGATCGGGAAGAAGTACGGACAGCCGTCAGCAGGAGATTTCAGATATCTCCCGTTCGCTGAAAGCTCTGGCCAGAGAATTAAATGTACCGGTTGTCGCTTTGTCCCAGCTGTCCCGAGCCGTGGAGCAGCGACCGGATCACAGACCGATGCTTTCGGATTTGCGAGAGTCCGGAGCCATCGAGCAGGATGCCGACGTGGTAATGTTTATTTACCGCGATGACTACTATAACAAGGATACCGAATTGAAAGGTATTTCAGAAATCATTATTGCAAAACAACGTAATGGTCCAATTGGAACCGTGAATCTGGCATGGTTGCCGGAGTATACAAAGTTTGCAAATCTGGAACATTAGAATATTTTAATAAGACAGGCTGTCGCAGGAATGCGGCAGCTTTTTTGTAAAAATTCAAAAATGTAGATATTAGATAGGGTGTAGAAAACTGGGACTAAAGTACAATTGACGATGAAAATGAAAAAATCTATACTTGAAGTTGTATAGAGGGATACAACAGAGAGAAAGGGAATCAAAGTGGGAAAAGGATATAGGCTCATTAACATGGAACCAAATGATAGACTTTGGATTCCTCTTAATGATTTCGAGAATTTTGCAAAGCATAAATTATTTGAAAATTATAAAAGAGATTGTAAAAATATACAGGATGATCATAAGTTAACAGCGTTAATGGATGGGGTGTTTAAAGATGTTTGTGAGTTGCAAAAAAAGGGGTTGAAGGAGTCAATTCGTTATATTCATTTCTTTTTTCTGGGATCATCAATCATTATGGATCGTAATGAAATTCAGCAGGATCACATTATGACCTTTCGCAATTGTGTCGCCGTC
>URYB01000151.1 GCA_900552085.1 uncultured Lachnobacterium sp. | reverse complement strand
CGATATCCACTTTCAGTTCCTGTTCCTCGATCAGTTTCTTTACTTCCCGTACTTTATCGATCGTATAAGGAATCAGCCGCTGTCCACCAAATCCCGGATTGACCGTCATGATCAGCACCATATCTACTTTCGGCAGGACGTGACGGATCATCTCTACCGGTGTCGCCGGATTAAGGGCAACACCTGCTAAAAGCCCCTGTTCTTTAATTGCCTCAATGGTACGGTCAAGATGTTTGCAGGCTTCTGCATGTACTGTAATAATATCAGCTCCTGCTTTTGCAAACTCCGCAATATAACGAATCGGCTCCTCGATCATTAAATGCACATCAAACATCCTCTCTGTACATCCGCGAATGGACTGCATGATTGGGAATCCAAATGAAATGCTTGGCACAAAGCTTCCATCCATGACATCAATGTGTACATAGCCTGCTCCTGCCTGATCCAGCATCTGAACCTGCTCTCCGAGATTTGCAAAATCCGCTGATAAAATTGATGGTGATAAACAGTTCATGACTTCCTCCTAATATTTACGTATATTTTTCATTTCTTCATAAAGCATCACATAATTGTCGTATCGTACCTGACTGATTTTTCCCTCAGCCAGTGCGTTCTTGACACCGCAATCCGGCTCACCGATATGGCTGCATCCGATAAATCTGCATTCCGGCTCATATGGCACAAATTCCGGATAGCATGTCCACAGATCTTCTTTTTCAAATCCCGGCAGATCCATAGAACTGAATCCCGGTGTGTCCATGATATAAGTATCCTGGCCGATGGAAATAATCTCAGAATGCCGGGTGGTATGTTTTCCCCTGCCGATCTTATCACTGATAGCTCCGGTCTGCATGCGCACACCCGTCTGCAATTCATTGATCAGTGAGGATTTTCCCACGCCGGATGGTCCTGCCACGGTCGTTGTCTTATCCGCAAGCAATGCTTTTAAATTGTCAATATTTTCCCCTGTTTTTACACTTGTAAAGAGAATTTCATATCCTGCGGGTGCATAAATCTGCTGCAGCTTCTCTTTCTCCTTCTCCGATACCAGATCACATTTATTAAAACATATGGTAACCGGTACCTTCTGGTATTCCATCATACACAAAAAGCGGTCCAGCAGATTAAAATTCGGATCTGGCTTTGCTGCTGCAAAAATCACCAATGCCATATCGATATTTGATACTGCCGGACGAATCAGCTCATTCTTGCGTGGAAGAATCTCCTCCACATTTCCAATGCGTTTCTCCTCGTCGAGAACTACGATTTCCACATTGTCCCCAACCAGTGGTTTTACTTTCCGGTTTCGGAAAACACCTTTTGCCTTACATTCATAAATTCCGGTTCCCACTACGTGTACGTAGTAGAAACCGGAAATTCCTTTTACAATCTTACCCTGCATATATGACCTATTGTTTTGTAAACTTTACACTGTGTGTCTCTGTCTTTGTGGTTGTGTCAGAAAGACCTTCCTCATCCACGGTCTCGATGGTCCATGTAATGGTTACTTTACCGGATGCACAATCCATATCACTGGCTGAGATTGTCAATGAACCGGATACATCTTCATCTCCTCCATCGTAGGAAACTCCATCGCTTCCTGTCAGACTGTAGGATGCGCTGACTGCGCCTTCCGGAGCTGCATAAGTCTTTGAAAAACTGTAGCTTACTTCTTCCGGTCCAAGGCTGACAGTAATTGTTACGGTTGTTCCTGCCGGAACGGTCTTTCCGCTGGCAATGCTCTGGGAAATGACTTTACCTGCTGCAACCGAATCACTATATGCTTCCTTTACTGCAACTTTCAGACCTTCTCCTGTCAGCTTGCTGCTTGCAGCATCTTTTGTATCTCCTAATACCGATGGTACATTTACAGACTTCTGTCCCTGACTGACAACGATTGTTACCGTCGTGCCACTGTCCACGCTGCTTCCGCCTGCCGGTGTCTGGGAAATGACTTTTCCTGCATCCACACTGTCACTGTACTCATAATTCTTTACAACTTTCAGACCTGCATTGTTCAATGCGTTGACTGCATCTTTTTCCAGATATCCCTTTACACTCGGCACAACTACTTTTTCTGCCTCGGAATCTTTGTTGTCATCGGAATAATCTACATTCTGATCTCCAGCTACAATGACATTGACGGTAGAACCTTCAAGTACCTGGGAACCTCCTGTCGGATCCTGTTCAAGAATGGTTCCTGCCGGCTGATCGGATTTCTGCTGTGCAACTTCGAACATGTACAGTCCCTGTGCTTCAAGTGTCTGCTGTGCCTCTTCCTTTGTCTGGCCGCATACGTTTTCTACGACAACCATCTTCTCTGTATCCTGAGAAGCTGTCTGGCTTTCTGTCTGTGTCTCTGTCTGTGTTGTCTGTGACTCTGATTTTCCCGGATTGATCAGTTTCATTGCTCCTACGATCAGGTAAATGATCACAATTACAATGATAGCCAATGCAACAATTCCCATAATGGTCATTGCCTTATCCAGTTTTGGATTCAGACCGGATTCCTCTCCTTCATCCTCCATATCATCATCTACAATTTCCGGTTCTTCTTCATATGCCGGAACGGATTCTGTCTGAATCGGTTCGGTCGGTGCTTCCACCGCTCTCTGGTCTTTGATCTGTTTGATCTCATCCTGGCTGATGACTTTTGTTTTTCCATTGTCCACAAGTGGTGCGATCACAACGAAATCTTCGTTTGGCTTCACCAGTGACTTACGCAGATCTGCCAGCAAATCCTCGATTGTCTGATAACGTCGATCCGGATTCTTCTGTGTACATTTTAAGATAATCTTCTCCAAACTGATTGGAAGATTGGATGCATAAGTACTCGGCGGTGTGATTTCTTCCTGCAGATGCTGAATGGCAACTGCCACCGTCGTATCTCCATCAAACGGAACACGTCCGGTCACCATCTCATACATGACAATACCGAGCGAATAAATATCACTTCTTCCATCCACAAATCCGTTTCTTGCCTGCTCCGGCGAAGAATAATGAACCGATCCCATGACATCGGAACTGATCGTATTGGAAGATGCCGCTCTTGCAATACCAAAATCGGTAACTTTTACTTTTCCCTCTGTGGAAATAATAATATTCTGTGGTTTGATATCACGATGTGTGATCTGTTTGTTGTGGGCCGCTTCGATTCCGCGTGCTACCTGAATGGCGATACTTACGGATTCTTTAAATGTTAACTGACCCTTTTTCTCAATATAAGTCTTAAGTGTGATGCCCTCCACATATTCCATAACGATGAAATAGAGTCCATCTTCACTTCCTACATCATATATATTTACAATATTCGGATGCTCAAGTCCTGCTGCAGACTGTGCTTCTGTGCGGAATTTTGCTACAAATGTGCGGTCCTCGGAAAATTCTGTGCGCAATACTTTAATCGCTACAAAACGTCCCAGCACATGATCTTTTGCTTTGTATACATCGGACATTCCGCCGGCACCGATCTTACTTACAATTTCATATCTATCTGCTAAATACGTACCAACTGTTAACATGCTTTCACCTCATACATAAATGGTTCTATAATCATTACTGTAATGTTGTCCCTGCCTCCGTTCTGGTTGGCAGTCTTTACCAGTAGTTCTGTCTTTTCTTCTATCGAAATATCACAGGAAACAATATTGCGGATCACTTCATCCTCCACCATATTGGTCAGTCCATCCGTACAGATCACAATGCGGTCACCTTCCTGTAATTCAACTTCAAAGAAATCCGCTTCTACATCTGCCTTTGCACCGATTGCCCGGGTAATAATATTTTTATCCGGATGCTCTCTGGCCGCCGCCACATCGACTTCACCCAGCCTTACCATCTCCGCTACCAATGAATGGTCTCTGGTTACCTGACGGATATCCTTGTTTACAATATAAAGCCGGCTGTCGCCAACATTAGCAACATAAAGCTTTCCATCAATAATTGTTGCGACAACAAGAGTCGTCCCCATACCCTGTTTCGACTCATCTTCTGCTGCTTCTTCAATTAGTATTTTGTTGGCTGTATTGACAGCCTCTTTTATAATTGAAACCGGTTCCTCCCCCGGGTCTCTGGATACGGACGCTACCACACGCTGCGTAGTGTAACGCGACGCATAGTCGCCAGCCTTATGGCCACCCATACCATCTGCCACAATATACAAATTCGGCAGATTACCAACTGGGTCATCCGATGCGAAAAAATAATCCTGATTCATTTCCCGCAAGGCGCCGGTATCCGTTCTGGAATACGTCTTCATCCGCTTTATCCTTTCTTGCTGTAAATTCAAATGTTAACCCTCTTTGGAAGTGATATATCGCTTGCGCAACTGTCCGCAGGCTCCATCAATATCCCTGCCCATTTCCCTTCTTATAGTAACATTTATTCCGTTTTTTTCAAGTTTATTTTTAAAGGCTGCGATCACAGCCGCATTCGACTGCACATAATCACGCTCTTTGATCGGGTTGACCGGAATGAGATTGACATGACAATTCATGCCATGGATCAACTGTGAAAGTTCCTTTGCATCCTCATCCGTATCGTTGACGCCACCTACGAGACTGTACTCAAAAGTCACCCGGCGTCCTGTCTTGTCAAAGTAATAACGGCAGGCATCGATTACTTCGTGAATGTCATATTTATTGGCAACCGGCATGAGTTCCAGACGCTTCTGCTGATTGGACGCATGCAGTGACAATGCCAGTGTAATCGAAAGCTGCCGGTCTGCCAGTTCCCGCATACGCGGTACGATTCCACAGGTAGACACCGTAAGATTTCTCTGGCTGATATTCAGTCCGTTTTCATCCGTCAGCAATTCAATAAATTTCAAAAGATTGTCAAAGTTATCCATCGGCTCGCCGGTTCCCATCACAACAACATTGGAAATGCGTTCCCCAATATCTTTTCCTATCTTGTAAATCTGATCCAGCATCTCCGATGGCTTAAGTCCGCGCACCAGTCCGTCCAAAGTTGACGCACAGAAACGGCAGCCCATACGACAGCCAACCTGCGAAGAGATACACACCGAATTGCCATGTTTGTAACGCATCAGTACACTCTCTATGACGTTGCCGTCTTCCAGAAGAAACAGATACTTTCTTGTACCGTCAATTTTGGAAATCTGTACCGCCTCCTGATGAAGGTCTGTTATGTAACACCGCTGCTCTAATTTCTCCCGGAATGCTTTCGAAAGATTTGTCATCTCGTCAAAAGCATCCACCTGCTTTACATGCAGCCACTGGTATACCTGCTTTGCACGAAACGCCTTCTCACCGTTTTCCACAATAAATGCTGTCAGTTCTTCCAAATTGAACGATTTAATATCAATCTTATTATCCATGCATGCTCCTTACCATCTTTGCGAGGAAAAATCCATCACTTCCCACCTCACCGGGATACATCTGTTTCTCGGATACGAGTGAAAAGTCCGCATGTTTCTGTAAAAACGCCTCCACGTTCTCTTCATTTTCTGCCCGGTGAATTGTACAGGTACTGTATACCATGGTTCCGCCCGGTTTTACATATGCACATACTACATCTAACATCTGCTGCTGCAGTTGTGCAAGTTCCTGTGCTTTTTCCTCTGTCATTTTGTAACGGATATCCGTCTTTCTTCCCATGACTCCCAGGCCGGAACAGGGCAGGTCACACACAAGTACATCCGCTTTTTCTATGGATGCCTCATCGAGTACCGTGGCATCCATCTGTACTGCCTTCATATTATGCAGACCGGTACGCAAAATATTCTCCTCAATGAGTCCGACTTTATATTCGGTCAGATCTCTTGCCTCTACCATACCAGTGCCATCTAATAATTCTGCCATATGTGTGCTTTTGCCGCCCGGTGCTGCACAGACATCGATCACATAGTTTCCCGGCTTTGGATCAGCGGCGACCGCTACCATCATGGAGCTGACATCCTGCACATAGAACCATCCATCCTGAAAACTCTCAAGTCCTGCCAGATAATCCAATCCGGACAGTACAAAAGCATAAGGAATTTCCGGCACTTCCGTTACGGTAACGCCTTCCTCTTCCAGCCTTTTTTTCAGTTCCTGTGGCGTACATTTTTGCGGATTGGTACGAACGGTAAGCTTTGCTTCCGCGGAAAGTCCCTCAAGAATCTGTGTCGTCCGCTCCTTGCCATAATCCTTCTGCCACGTACTTACGATCCATTCCGGAACCGAATAACGGACACTGTCATTTGGAAATTCAACCGTTTTCCACTCTCTGGCAATGCTGCGAAGTACGCCGTTGACAAAGCCGGACAATCCGGAAAAACCACGTTTTCTCGCCAGCTTTACCGCCTCATTGCACACAGCGGAATCCGGCACCCCGTCCATATACATGATCTGGTAAACACTCAACCGCATAAGGTTACGGATCAGCGGTTTCATCTTTCGCACCTTTGTTTTGGAAAAATGGTCGATCACATAATCCAATGTTATCTGCTTTTCCACCGTTCCCTCGGTCAGCCTTGTCAGAAACGCGCGCTCCTGCTTGGACAGATACTGGTATTTGTCCAGCACATCGCGAAGCACCAGATGACTG
>URYB01000150.1 GCA_900552085.1 uncultured Lachnobacterium sp. | reverse complement strand
CTTACGACCCGAGGATATCAACGAAATGGAAGTGGAAGCTCTTCATCCGAAGCAGGAAAGAGTGATGAAGGAGCAGAGATATCAGAAAGTGGGGTGAACATAAGAGGAGCTGGGGATGAGGGTGGCACATCAACATTAAATGACTGGGTAAATAAAATCCCGGGTTTGTCAAAACAGGCTCCTATTGAGATTCCATCAAGTGCAACAGTAAAAGTTCAAGCAAAAATGGTTATGATCAAGTAACCTTTAAATGGACCGAGAATGGTCAAAATTACGAAGTAAGATGGCATACAAAAACGCCTGGTGCACCAGAAGGGCAATACATGGATTCCAAGGTATCAATGGCAAGATGCTATTAGTGCATATAGGAATGGAACAGCGACACAAGAGCAATTGCAATTGTTAAAAGATGGACATTGGCAAGCTCCATAGAAAGGAACAAGATGGAATTAGTTAATAAAAAATACTATGATGGTTTCGAGGGAGAACCAGAGATTCAGTTTATCTACAAAAAAGGAAATGATACTGAAATTCTCTCTATATGGGAAGGTTATTTTGACCAAATAATGAGATTAATGCTTCCTAATGAGCAGGGTTGGACTGGTTTAGCCTATTGTTATAATATGTACACAGGATGGTATGAAGATAGTCCATGAGAAAGAGATTTTGTATACAAGTGAAGTGTTTGAGGAAATTGCATATAATTTGCAAAGTGTTAACTATATTAATTGTTTGAAATATATAGAAAAAAAATATCCTTCTTTAGATATAAAAGATGCTATTGAAGTGGCAACGGAATTTATTTAATTAGGGTTATACTTTAGAATTCAAAAAAACTCTTAAATCTGTTATAGAAATTATTGCTGAAAAAAATTAATATTAATGTCTCATCTTTGACAGTTGGAAAAAGAAAAAACGGTTGTTAAGCCAGTAAAATCAAGGCTTACAGCCGTTTTTTGTTTCGCAGCGATATGTGCTATTGTGCTATATTTTTTGGACTATGGTAAATTTATTTCTTTTGTTTGCTTGATGATGCTTCGCATCGTAGATTTTTTGATGAATTCATAGTCTGTCCGAAAACCAAAAGTTTTGTGTAAAGAGTCTGTTATTTCAGTTCGTGTGTAGGACGGGACATAGCCGTTAGCAGTATTTAACAGTGTCATTTTCATAGAACGTAAGGTCTCGATGATCTGCTCTGATGTATAGCTGTTTCCTATTTTCTTCTCTAACAGACGGTAGAGAAGAAAGCTTATGTAACAAGTCATGAAGTGAGCCTTGATCCGGTCATCTCTTCTGACATACACAGGTCTGGCTTCGAATTCAGTTTTCATGATTCTGAAATTCTCTTCAATTTCCCAGCGCTGCTTGTTGATTTTTATGATTTCCGCTATATTTCCCTCCAGATTTGTCATAACCGCATAGAAACCATCGTAAAGTTCTTCTTTGGCTATCTGTTCCTCATCAATCTCATATACTTTCTTTTCTGCAATCTCACCATCGTTTGTTACGGCAGTACTTTTCACAAAACGCATTGGGTCATTTTGATTTTTTCCCTTTCGTTTTTTGCAAGGAGAACTGATAATCCTCTCTGCGCGTTCGATTTGACGTGACCGGATTCTTTGCTGATAAGCTTTATATTTCGGAGAGTATGTAACGATCAGTGTCTCATTCAAATCGCTGGTAACAACAGGAATTTCTTTGTAGTAAATGGAGTTAAAAACTTTTTCATCGGTTTCGTCCAGAGTCCTGATATCTATAAAATCTGTCAATCCAACTTTTCGGAACTGCGTTGGATTCAGGGCAATATCACGGTCTTCCTGTTTCATCTTTTTAAGGGAATGCGTGACCACATAAGCCCGATTTCCAATACTGTTAAACGCTCTATTATTGGCACTTCCAAGACCGGCATCCGAGCAGAAAATAAATTCACTACAGTTAAAATCTTTTATGATTTTCTTTTCCAAAGGCTTAAGCGTTGTCTGCTCGTTTTGATTGCCTGGAAAAATATCAAATGCAAGTGGAATGCCGTCAGCATCCATAAACAGTCCCATACCAACAATCGGATTTGGGCGGTTTTCTTTGCTTTTCCCATAGTGCTTCAGACCGCTTTCTTCCTCAATCTCAAAGTAATAATTCGTACAGTCATAGTAAAGTATCTTCTGATTTCTTGAATGGATGAAGTTTGAGTTTTTGTATAGTTCACTTTGGATAAAATCCGACTCTTCCGCGATTACAGATAAAGCTCTGTAAACATCCTGAATCTCATACTTTGGAGGCTCAAGCAGTGTTTTGCAAAAGTTATAACTGCTGAGCTTGCTTGAAGGAGAAAGAACCCTTGCGTAAACGAGATCAGTAAGAATCGCATGGAGATCATACTTAAATTTATGTCGTCCCTTTATCACACGGCATATGTTATCAAGACGGAGCTGTGTGCATAGTTGTTGAAGGAACAGATAACCTGCATGAAAAGAACGCGCCTCGTTCATAGGAATGCAGGCAGCCTGGGAGAATTCAACCGTAACTTTCCCCGTACGCTCATTGTAGAGTTCGGTTTCCTTGGCAGCCTCGCTTTTTGCCCAAGCCATAAGTTTTCCCTCGTCACCACCGAACTGTTCCAACAAAGCGTTGTATTTTCCAAGCTTTTTATAGATACGAGAGGAAGATTTCCCATCTTCTTTTCGGAATGATTGATAAATGTAAACATCTTTATTGTTTTTACTACCTGTGACTGCAATATACATAACACAAAATCCTTTTTCTTTTAAGTATACCACACTATCACAAACAAGTGCATGGCAAAACAAAAAATTTGACATAAAAAATGCAGGTTTTATGCGACCTGCAATAACTTTTTTTAATATTCAACTGTCAAACTCCCGAGAAGGTCACACAGAAAGGTGTAAGAGGCGAGTTTAGAAGGGGTAAAGGTCGCAGGAGAAATAGGGGAGAAAACGGGGATTGACACAAAAATTGCGTGCATTTACAATAAAGACAAAGAAAAATGGTAGAGACAAAAGACACTTGAGAGGATATAGGAATAAAAATGACGACAATAAAAGAGATTGCTGAAATGGCGGGTGTCAGTATGACAACCGTGTACAATGTTTTACATGGCAATGTAAAAAAAGTGTCCAAGGAAAATATGAAAAAGATCCAGAAGCTTTTGGATGAGTATCATTATGTACCCAAAATGGGACTGAGTGCATTAAAAAACAACAGTTCAAAGATAATCGGAGTAGTAATTCATACTTCACGTTATTATGAAAACTCCGTTATTTCGGATACGTTTTACAGTCACATCATTGGTGCAATGGAAGAAGCGCTTCGAAAAGAAGGATATTACATGATGTTGTATGCGGCGGAAAGTCTTGAAGATATTTTTCATATGGCATTGGCATGGAATGTGGATGGTCTTATTGCAATCACTTTTAAATATCAAAATTACATAAAACTTAAAACGCTTGTCAATAAACCGATCGTTGCAATCGATCTGATAGACAAAGAACAGTCGGATTATGTCAATGTTGGCCTTCAGGATGAAAATGGCGGCTATATTATGACGAAATATCTATTGGAACGAGGGTATGATAACATTTATGTATGTGCAAGAAAAAATATCGGAGTCGATCATGAACGATGGCTTGGATATAGAAGGGCGTGGAAGGAGTCGGGAAGAGATTATCTGACAAATGATTTTATCTCCCTTCATGAGACGGAGCAGAAAAGAAATCAGGATTATCAGATGATGACAAAATACGTCGGGAAAAAGACGGCACTGTTTTTCCTTGCGGATATATTTGCGGTGGAGGCAATCCATTATTTTCAGGAGCAGGGAATCAGGATACCGGATGATCTGGGAGTTGCCGGGTTTGATGGAAATATATTTGGAAAATATTGTTATCCAAGATTAACTACGGTTTATCAGGATGTCACGGAGAAAGGACGGACAGCCGTAAAATTGATGATCGATTTATTGGAGAACCGGCTGATGAGCGGTTTGGATGTAAGACAGGCCGTTACATTGATAGAGGGCCATTCGGTATAAAAAATAGCGAAACCGTGTTTTGCGGGAAAGAAAAATACGAAAGTAAATTTCTTCTCTGCAAAGCACGGTTTTTTTATGTGGGAAAAAGCAATTGGACAAACGGTTGCATAAAGATTTTAAAAAGGTTTTATATAAAACATACACAAAAACGAGTGCTTTGACTTGTTGCAAAAGTAGGTTTTATATAAAACCTTTGATATGTAGAGAGAATGTTGGTATAGTATGAATTGTAAAGAGAATCACTCAAAAAACAAACCAATCAGAAGTAAAAAGAGGGAGGGAAAATAAAATGAAAAAATCAAAGAAAGGATTCTGGCTGTTTATAGCACCGGCATTGATTGCGTTTACAATGGTTCAGATCATACCGACATTTATGGGAATCGGGTATTCCTTCACAGATTGGGACGGAATCAGCAAAACGAAACATTTTGTTGGATTAAGCAATTACATCACGATATTGACAAACGATTTACAGTTTCGAAAGGCGTTTGTGTTTACGCTTCTTTTTTCCGTATGTGCGGTAATATCTGTGAATGTCATTGGATTTGCACTTGCGATGTTAGTTACACAGAAAATCAAAGGATCAAATTTCTTACGTGGAGTTTTCTTTATGCCAAACTTGATTGGCGGCATTTTACTCGGATTTACCTGGCAGTTTATTTTTGTACAGGTGTTTGAAGCCATCGGAAAAAAATTAGACATTGCGTGGCTTCAGGGCTGGCTGACCGATCAGAAGACAGGTTTTCTCGGATTGCTGATCGTAGTGACCTGGCAGTTATCAGGATACATGATGATGATCTACATTGCACAGATCCAGAATATCCCGGATTCGGTAATGGAAGCAGCAGAGATTGATGGCGCCATTGGATGGACAAAATTAAAATCCATTATTTTGCCATTGATGATGCCGGCATTTACCATCGGACTGTTTTTATCGATATCAAATGCATTTAAGCTGTTTGACCAGAACCTTTCCCTGACAGGTGGAGGACCGGCCAACAGTACACAGATGCTGGCACTCAATATTTATAATACCGCATTTGGAGAAAACAGATTTGGTCTGGCACAGTCCAAAGCAGTCATTTTTATGATTGTGGTTATGGTCATCTCTGTTGTCCAGCTCACAATTACAAAGAAGAAGGAGGTTGAAGCATAATGAAGAAGAAAAAAACAGTACATAAAGTCATACTTATGGTGATCGGCTTTATTCTGGCACTGATTTTTATTTCACCGATTTTAATTCTGGTGAACAGTTCCTTTAAATCGTTGCAGGAAATCTATCTTGATATTCTTGCTTTGCCGAAGCGGTTTTCTTTTCAAAATTATGTAAAAGCATTTGAACAGATGGATTTTCTGAAGTCCCTGATCAATTCACTTGTAATTACCTGTGTTTCAACGGTATTGATTATACTGATTTCATCCATGGCAGCATGGGTTCTGGTGCGATACAAAACAAAGACAAGTAAAGTTTTGTTCTTTGTATTTGCAGTGGCGCAGTTGATTCCATTCCAGTGTGTCATGCTTCCATTGGTGAATGTTATGAGCAAGCTGCATCTGATGAACCGGCCGGGACTGGTCTTTATGTATATGGGATTTGGATGTGCAATGTCCATTATTCTTTTCCATGGTTTCATTAAGAATATTCCAGTGGAACTTGAGGAGGCGGCAACCATTGACGGCTGTAATATGCTTCAGACTTTTTTCCTTATTGTAGCACCATTACTGAAGGGTATTATTGCAACCGTAGCGGTAATCAATGCCATGTGGATCTGGAATGACTTCCTGCTTCCATCACTGGTGATCAATAAAAATGGAATGCAGACATTACCGCTTCGTACCTATCTGTTCTTTGGTCAGTTTACAAAGAAGTGGGATCTGGCAACTGCAGCATTAGTCCTTTGCATGGTTCCGATCGTTGTTTTCTATCTGAGCTGTCAGAAGCATATTGTAAAAGGAATTACAGCCGGAGTTGGTAAATAAAATCGGAGGTTAGAAAAATGCAAAGAGAGTGGTGGAAGGAAGCGGTAGTCTATCAGATTTACCCGCGAAGTTTTAAAGACAGTAACGGAGATAAAGTCGGAGATATTCCGGGAATTATAGAAAAACTCGATTATCTGAAAAATCTTGGGGTGGATGTGATATGGCTGTCTCCGGTTTATCAATCGCCAAATGTTGATAATGGATATGATATCAGTGATTACCAGAGTATCATGACGGAATTTGGAACCATGGAGGATATGGAACAGCTGATTGCAAAGATGCATGAAAGAGGATTGAAGCTGATGATGGATATTGTGGTCAATCATACCTCCGATCAGCATGAGTGGTTTCAGAAAAGCTGCCGCTCGGGTGAAGATAATCCGTATGCAGATTATTATATCTGGAGAGAGGGAAAAAACGGAGGACCGCCAAATAACTGGGGATCATTTTTCGGAGGATCCACATGGGAATACTGCAAAGAGAGAAATCGGTATTATCTTCACATGTTTGCGAAAGAGCAGCCGGATCTCAATTGGGAAAATCC
>URYB01000149.1 GCA_900552085.1 uncultured Lachnobacterium sp. | reverse complement strand
GCTATAATTAATGTCGTTTTTGAAACAAAGTTTAGATAATATTAAGGTTTGGATACACGAGAAGATTGCGGAGCAGAAGAAAAAAGAGGCAATGTCGTAAGGATAACAGATGAAATTTATATGATTCTATAGTATAATCAAGAGGTCGGATGTAAGTCCGGCCTTGATGATTATGAATAAGGTATTACCTATGTTTAAGAAGAAACCACAAAGACCCAAATATGACAAGACGAACAAAAAGGCAGTTCTTAAATGTAGCATTTGTACTGGAGAACAGGTGGCTGGGTTTAAGGATATATATACCGGACACTTTGACGAGATTATGCTGATTCGTGACACAGCTGATTTGGATACATTTATGGAAATGTATGATGTGGCAACGATTTCTAAGGAATACTAGTAATCATTAAGGGATGGAAAATCTTGCTAATGTAAGTCAAGTACTTTTTAAAAGTTTTTGAGAAAACTTTTACTCCTAAAAATGGGTAACTTTAATAAACCTACCTATTGTAGATTTTTGAAAAATATATAATAATGTAATCAGATTTACTGTTCGAGTTCCATTACTCTGGCATAGTAAATTCTAAGGAACTTATTCACGGCAGCCATTTTGGCAACGTTGAAATGTTTCCCTTCCTGTTCTTTTTTTAGCAGAAAAAGATATACAGGATCATCTTGAGGTTTTATCAGTTTGAGAGCCTGCATAACCTCAAAACAGTATTTTCTGAGAGCCGCATTCCCACGTTTTGATATGTGTCGATTGTGGCTTTCAAAATTTCCTGACTGATATGGTGGGGCATCGTTTCCGGCATAAGCATTTAAAGCTTTTCCACTGTGAAAACGTCTGACATTACCGATTTCAGCCAGAATAAGTGGACCAAGACGTTCACCAACACCGGGCATATTTCGAAGTATTTTATATTCAGGTAAGGTTTCGGCAATTGTCTGCATTTGTGCGATGATGCAATCGGCTGAACGTTGAGCTTCTGCAACAAGGTCAATGCATTGGGTTTGTGCTAACACAGTATATTCGTTTTCGCCATTGGTAGTGATACTGCTGGTGGCTAGTTCATAGATGGCAAGACCAAGGTGCGAAGCATTTCGATTACGTGATTTCTTGACCAGGCGAGAGTAACTGTCAAGGAATCGAGATTTTCCCATTTTGCAGATGTAATCAAAGGACTTGTATTTTTTGATAAACATCATACTGAGACTGGTTTCAGGGTCTCTGCTCCTTAGGGGGAGAATGGATGTGATTCCCGGCATGGTTTGATCTAGCAAATTTGCTAAATATACTTTGTTGATAGTGAGTGTAGACATTCTTTGACTGTATTGTCTGGATAACATTTTTAAGTCAACATACTTTTGGTCATCAACAGAATACGGAACTAACTGATAAGATTTTTCCAAAGCATAAGTAGCGATTCTGATAGCATCTTTTTTGTCAGTCTTACTACGACGCAACTCCGTATCACCATATTTTTTCATCTGATACGGATTTACTAAACAGACAGGAAAATGCTCATCAGTAAGTTTCTTAAGAACTGGATAGTGATAGTGCCCTGTATACTCCATCAAGATGATGATGGGTTCATCCAGTTCATTTAGATAGTTAATAAGTGCATTCATTTCAGGGTGATTGTGTTTCATGTCATAAGGCTTGATTCGTAGGCTGCCATCAGAGTTTAGAATGGCAACCGTACTCTTTGACTTGGAAACATCAATACCAACAGCAATCATAAAGGTACCTCCTTTAACTTATAGTATTTTGATTGGATACAGCTCTTCAGAATCCATTCATATTCGTTGGTTAAACGGGAGCACAGGTCCCAACTTGCTGAATCGAATGCAGAATAATGAAGGCTGGCTAACACATTTTTCTCCGGGCGTGGTGTCCCAATTTGAAATTTCGTAGGCCAATCACCTTCATCATAAAATAAAAGAGCAAAGAGTTGTATACTCTTCACTCTATATATTACGAATTTGAATTTGATGGAGGAAATAGAATGACTTTCAAAGTAGCAATTTTGCAAGCTCGGTCAGAGAATGCTAATATCAGTAAAAACGTAGATATAATACATCATGCTATGAAAAAAGCATCAATAAATAACGCAGATATTCTTTTGCTTCCAGAGTGTTTTATTACTGGTTATGATTTGCCGATGACTTACGAAAAAAGCATATCCGACGATAACGAAGTAATTCAAAATATATGCGCTTTGGCGAAAGAGTATCATATGGGCGTGGTTTTGACTTCTTTTACGAAAGGAGAACGGAAACCTCAAAATACTGCATTTGTTATTAGTAAGCAAGGAAATATATTGATGAAATATTCAAAAGTGCATACTTGTGATTTTGCAGATGAAAAAGAAGTCGAAGAAGGAAAAGAATTTAAGGTATGTAATTTTGATGGGGTCAAAATCGGAATTATGATTTGCTATGACCGAGAGTATCCCGAAAGTGCGAGAATTCTTATGATGAAAGGTGCGGAAATTATCCTCGTTCCCAACGATTGCGGTTCTATGAAACCAAGATTGCAGGCGTTATCCACAAGAGCATATGAGAATATGGTGGGCATCGCAATGGCGAATCCCAATGGGGTCAATGCGGGATGTTCGTGTGCGTACAGTCCTATATGTTGGGATGAAAATGGTGAATGTGTTGATAATACCATTTTGGTGGCTGATGACTGTTCCGAAGGTATCTTTTATGCAGAGTTCGATATGGATAAGATAAGAGAATACCGAGGCAGAGAAATGATGGGTAATACATTTAGAAAAGTGGGAGCCTATGCTGAATTGTTAAATCCTGCGATTCACGAACCATTTATACGAGAAGGTCAGGAATAAAACAGAAACTTTCAGTCTTCTGGTGAGTTGAAAGCAATGGCGAATTTGAATTTGCGCTTCTATAAGGTGGAATGTGTTGACACAATAAATACAGTATGATAGTATTATCATTAGAAAAAAGGATGGCACATTTCGTGTAAGGTGAGGAAATGATTAATAGATAATTTAATTTAAGTAAGACACATATAGTTATTGAGCCTGTAGAAAATAGGTTTATTTTTGTGTACGCTTAAGTTGGATTATCGCAAGAGGCATTTCCTTTGCTTTTCCTTAGGGAAAGGAATAAAGGTCTATTTGGCGAGTCTATTTTTGCGTATGCAAAAAAGGCTCGTTTTTGTGTGTACAAAAATAATTGACTCGTGTTTCGAAAAGGAGGAACTTTATGTTACAGATAAAGAAATTAAATTTAACACATAAAAAAGACCTGAGAGTAATTCTTGATGATTTCAACCTTGTGCTAAATGATGGAGATAAAGCAGTTATCATTGGAGAAGAAGGGAACGGAAAATCAACATTAATGAAGTGGATATATGATCCATCGCTTATAGAAAACTATATAGAAGCGGATGGGGAAAGAGTAATGGGAAACGAACGTTTTGGTTACCTTCCGCAAGAGATGCCCGATGAAGATAAGAAAAAAACCGTATACGAGTATTTTTCTGAGGAAGAAATATTCTGGGAGAAAACGCCAAAAGAACTGTCTGTTACTGCAGGAAAATTTGGAATAAAAAATGATTTTTTCTACAGTAGTCAGATGATGGGGAGCCTTTCAGGAGGAGAAAAAGTCAAGGTACAACTCATGCGGCTTTTTATTCGCGATGTTTCTGTGCTATTGTTAGACGAACCTTCAAATGATATTGACATTGCGACGCTTACATTACTGGAAAAAACCATAAATGAATGGAAACATATTGTGCTTTTTATTTCACACGATGAAACATTGATAGAGCGTACCGCCAACATGGTAATACATATCGAGCAGATTAAGCGAAAAACAGAAGCGAGATATACCGTGGCCAAGCTTCCCTATAGAAACTATGTGGAGGAACGGCTTCATAAATTTGAACTTCAAGAACAGAGGGCACTATGTGACCGTAGGGAAAAAAAGATTCGAGATGAGAAATATCAAAGAGTGTCTCAGAGTGTGCAAAGCGCATTAGCAAATTGTTCCAGACAAGCGCCGTCGGTGGCAAAGAATTTGAAGGACAAAATGCACACAGTTAAGGCTATGGGGCGAAGATTTGAAAGAGAAGACGAAAATATGACGCAAATGCCGGAGCAGGAAGAAGCAATCTTTTTTAAATTAGGAGATAAAAACGCATACATTCCAACAGGGAAAACGGTCATAGAATATGAACTTTCAAAGCTAATGACTCCAGAAGGCGAAAGAATTTTGGCAGAAGGAATTTATTTGAAAATAAAAGGATCAGAGAAAATCTGTATTATAGGAGCCAACGGGGCAGGAAAAACGACTCTTCTAAAAAAGATAGCGGAAGAACTTATGAATCGGAATGATATTAAAGCAGAATATATGCCCCAAAATTATGAAGATTTGTTGGAGCTATCTGTTACACCGGTTGATTACCTTGATAAAACAGGAGATAAAGAAGAGCGTACAAGAATTAGAACATACCTAGGTTCACTTAAATACACGCCAGATGAAATGGAGCATCCTATTCGGGAGTTGTCTGGTGGACAAAAGGCGAAAGTGCTTCTTTTGAGGATGAGTTTAAGTGGTGCGAATGTTCTTATTCTGGATGAGCCTACAAGAAATTTTTCACCATTATCCGGCCCGGTAATAAGAAAAATGCTCCGAGAATTTCCAGGGGCTGTCATTAGCATTTCTCACGATAGAAAGTACATTGAAGAGGTGTGTGATAAAATATATCAGCTAAATCCTAATGGATTACAGTTAATTAGTGAGTGATAAAAAAGATGAAAGACTGACAACTTTCAGTTCTACGGAGCTTTTAAAATTGAATATTGGATGATTTTACATAGCCGTTAAGGAGTAATTAAGCTCCTTAGCGGCTTATTTTATTTCACGATAGGAGGTGAGGAAAATGAAAATTAAAAAGGTGGATGACAAGCCAATGGTCATTCACACCAAGGAGAAAGCCAAGATTCATGCCCACGAGCCAAAGGGTGCCAAGATAAAGGGTAGCAATATCTATACAGTAGAGAGAGGTCCTAAGACTATCGGTGCAAAGGTGTCTGATGATAAAAAGAAGTCCTATCGCAAGAGTACCATTCATCAGTCAGAGTCGAAGAATAAGGGACTATCAAGATTCAAGCGAAACATTAAAGAATCTAACACTTCCATCAAGACCAAGAATACCAATCTTCACATTGCAGGAAGAACTGGAGCACTTGCAGCCGGAGCAGTTACAGAGCAGGTAGATGGAGGACAGGAAGTATTGCAGGCAGCATATCTTGCATATGAAGCTAGCCGACCTGTTACCGGAACTGCTTCTAAGGGCGCAGCACTTTTCAGAAAAAAGGCGGCAGCCGAGGCAAAGAAGCGTATCAAGAAGGTAGAGGCAGGAAAGAAGCTGGCAAAAAGGACAGCAAAGAAAGCTGCCAAAGATACTGCCAAGACTGTAGCTAAAGAGACAGCAAAAGAAACCGCCAAGACTACTGCCAAGGTTGCAACGAAAACTGCTACAAAGACAGCTGCCACAGCGGCAGGGACAGCGGTTGCACCGGGAGTTGGTACTGCAATCGGCATGGCAGCCGGATATGCTGCAGGTGTGTCCATAGAGGTCAAGGATGAAAAGATGACCAACCGGAGCAGGAAGATAAAATTCTTTCTGGATAAGATGAAAGCACAGGAGAATCAGACAGACAGCGTGGCAAAGCTGGTAAAGGATCTGATTGTGCGAAAAGCGATCACCTGGGTAAAGGCAGCTGCACCGATTATCGGACTGGTGCTTTTGTTACTTGTTCTTGTAGTTGCCATGATTGCTGTTCCGGTTATTGCGGCGATAGCAATCCTTTACAATTCTCCATTTGCTTTATTCTTGCCACCACTTGAATCAGGAGATACAGTGCAAACAGTCACAAGTGCTTATGTGTCTGAATTTAATCGGGATGTGAATACGAAGGTAAATGAACATACCGGATATGATCTTGGAGAGCTTGTCTATGTGGATTATGAAGGTATGGAAGAAAACCCAAGCAATTACTATGACATCATGGCAGTTTATATGGTCAAGCATGGTGTCGGAGATACTGCAACAGTCATGAATGACATTTCAAAAGGCTGGCTGCAGGCAGTTGTAAATGATATGTGTTCATACACCACAAGCACAGGAACAAAGGATGTGGAAGAAACAGATGCAGACGGTAATGTGACGACAGTCACGAAGTCTGTTCTGTATGTGAATGTCACACTGAAATCGTACAGAGATATGATTTCGGTCTATGGCTTTAATTCTGATCAGGTGGAAATGCTTGAGCAGATCATGAGTCCGGAGTTTATGGGACAGCTTGGATATGCCGGAAGCGGAAGTGGCGGTGGAGGCGGAAGTCCGGGAGTAAGCTCCATGACTGAGGATGAAATCAATGCCATCCTAAACGAAATTACAGACAGCAGGCAGAAAACAGTCTGCTCCTATGCACTTCACAGAGTTGGCTTCCCTTATAGTCAGGATTTAAGAGACAGCGGTAACTATTATGACTGCAGTTCCTTAGCCTATTATTCATGGAAAGATGCAGGCGTGGATATTAGTTATGGCGGGGTGAGGCCAGCGGGGGGGGGGGGCGCGTGGCGGTGGGTGGGCGAGGAGGAGATCTTACTTTTTT
>URYB01000148.1 GCA_900552085.1 uncultured Lachnobacterium sp. | reverse complement strand
CAGAGTTTGATGAAAAGAAATTTGCCAAGTCCATGTGGGAGGAAGGTCGTGAATCTGGATATACGGAAGGCCATGAATCCGGATACACAGAAGGTCACGAATCTGGATATATGGAAGGCCATGAATCCGGATACACAGAAGGTCGTGAGTCGGGATATGAAAATATACTGGAAATCATGGACGAAATCAACAAGGGAAATGATACCGTTGAAAAGCTGGTTGCGTTGGGATATGATGCAAAAGTCGTAACAGAGGTATTAGAGAAGAAATAAAGTAGAAGCGATTATGTAATGTTACGTGGAAAATTCAAAGGGTAAAAAGCAAAAAAAATGCTGTAAGGTTACTTACAGCATTTTTGAATTTTTGTATGTCAGGAAAAATAGGACTAATGTACAATTGACGCAAAGATGTAAAAACACGTATAGTTAAAGTCGAGATGAAACACAGGGATGAGAAGTCCTGACAAGAAAATAAGATATGACAGGCATTTGAAAAACGGAAAAATAAAGGGATTGTATTATGGAAAAAGAAAAAATAAAGGACTATTTTATAGAATGTAAAAATTTGCACAAAAAGGAAATACCAGATACAGCGGACTGGAATTTAGAATCCAGTTCTTTAAGTGATGTGGATATAAAAAACTGGAAGAGGAAGTTCACATTGTATTTCCCAAAGAATATCGTGCGTATATTATGACTGCAGCACACCAGTTCACTGTTTTGAAGGGGAATAATGAAATCGTATGGCTTCCGTTTGAAAACTGCATTGGATTTACAGAAAGGGAACAGTTTGAGCAGGAGCAAATATGTATTTTCCATGACTTTGATGATTATATAAAATGTTTTTTCGGAGGAGAAAAATATACAATAGAAGATGAATGACAAAAATGCATTCGAAAGGACAATTTTATGGAGAATAAAGTGAAAGAGAAATTTATTGGAATATTGAAACGTATACTTTTGGATTTACATAATAAGAATTATAAGGAAATACTGACATATGTAGAAAGTCCGGAGGACTTTGATCTATTGGATTTTCTGGAGACAGATATTGAGGAAATCCTTGAGGATTATGATTATAGTTCGATTGATGAATATGGAGTTGCTGTAGAAGGACAAGAAGATTCAGAGCGCTTGCAAGTGTATGAGTTTGATGATGGAAGTGGATTTACAATTGATTACATTTTATCGGCAGATGAGGATATGATGGATTTGGTTTTACAACTTGATTTTTTCTTTATTGATCGGGCAAAAGAAGAATTGAAATGTGTATTTAGAGATATCGATAGAATGTAGAAAGATTAATGTATGAATATGAAATCTGAAAAAATCAATACATTTAAAGATTTTTATGCCGAAGTGAAAGGCTCAGAACAGGCTATATACAAAGTTTGGAAAAGATGGATGTAAATATCAGGGAATCGGCTATTGGGGGCATAAAATGAAACTGGAAAAAGAAAAAAATAGTACCAGTGGATACTACAAAATAGGATATGACAGACATTCAGAAAATTATCTGATGGAAACAGACGATACGTTTGGAAATCATCGGTATTTTATCATTACACAACAGCAGTATATGTGGTTTGAAAATGATTCAGACAAATTGGAAGCATTATATGATGACTGTGTGAAGAAAAGCAATCGTAGTAATATTTTCTTTTTCTCGAATTGGGAAAAGGAAAATTCAGAAGAACAGAATCGATTGATGTGGGAGTATAATTACAGGGAATTGCTTATTGGAAAACATAGAGAAGAAGTGCACCGTATTATTGGAAATCCAAATGAAAGCACAATGAATCAAAGAATAGAAAAGTTTTATATGAGTAAAAATTTACGATTGCAATTGGTTTATGAAAAAGATATATGTCAGGAGGTTGTTTGTTAGAATGCAGATTGGCAAAAATGAGAGAATCTTATAAAAATATTATTGAGGAAGAAGATAATGAAAAGAATTAAAATTTGTAATTTTGGCAGAATTATGCTGAAAATTTTCTGCTGGTCAACGGTCGTGCTGTCGGTATATTTACTGCTTGGATTTTTCGGCTGTTATGAAAACTGGTTTGGAGGACCGGCAGGAATAACGGAGCAGACAGTATACTGGCTGATTCGACTCGGAATTGTTATTCTGATCGAAAGCATTATATTCTGGATTGGCATTATCACGGTGTATCTTACGTCGGAACAGCTTGGTATCCGGTGGCGTGTGCTTGGAATTGTGTGTGGATGGATACCAATCGCACATCTGATCATGTTACATATCATCATAAAGACAGTTGGTAATGAAGTGAAAATGGAAAAAATGCGCAATGAAAGAAATCAGCAGCGGGCAGGCTTTGCGGTATGCAGGACGAAATATCCGATATTGCTGGTACACGGCGTTTTTTTCAGGGATTTTGAGCATTTGAATTATTGGGGAAGGATTCCGGCAGAACTGCAGCAAAACGGAGCGACAATCTATTATGGAAATCATAACAGCGCGGCGTCTGTGAGAGACAGTGCAAAGGAGCTGGCAGAGCGAATCCATCAGATCATAAACGAGACGGGATGCCAGAAAGTAAACGTGATCGCGCATTCAAAAGGTGGATTGGATATGAGAGCAGCAATTGCATTCACAGATGCGGCACCATACATTGCGTCACTTACGACGATAAATACACCACACAGAGGATGTCAGTTCGCAGATTATCTGCTTACCAAAATACCGGAAAAACAGCAGCAGATGGTTGCAAAAGCTTACAATGCGGGGGCAGCAAAGCTGGGAGATATCAATCCGGATTTTCTGGCTGCGGTGTATGATCTTACCTTTGAAAACTGTGAGAAATTTAATCACGAAATAAAAGATGATCCTGCGATATATTATCAGTCAATCGGATCAAAACTGAATCATCCGGCATCGGGACGATTTCCGTTAAATTTTACATATCCTCTTGTGAAATATTTTGACGGGGCAAATGATGGACTGGTAGGAGAAACTTCTTTCTGCTGGGGACAGAATTACCGCTTTTTGACAGTGGAGGGAAAGAGGGGCATATCCCATGCGGATATGATTGACCTGAACAGAGAAAATATTTCTGGATTTGATGTGCGTGAGTTTTATGTGCAGCTGGTAGCAGGCCTTAAAGCAAGAAATCTGTAAGCGGGAAAGTAAAGACAGAGTGTCGACAAGAAACTTCGAATGTGCTATGATTTAAAATAATGGGATTAGATAGAAAATCAGCCAAAATACAGCAGGACGCTGCTAATTTAGGAGTAAAACATATGATAGCAATAATTGACTACAATGCCGGGAATCTGAAGAGTGTAGAAAAAGCATTGCATTTTCTCGGAGAGGAATGTGTGATCACACGCGATTTTCATGAGATTGAAGCTGCTGACAAAGTAATTCTTCCCGGTGTAGGCGCATTTGGTGATGCGATGGAGCAGTTGAAAAAATACGAACTCGACAAAGTGATTCATGAAGTGGCTGCAGAAAATAAGCCGTTTTTGGGCATCTGTTTAGGCTTGCAGCTTCTTTTTGAAGGCAGCGATGAAAGCCAGGGAGTGGAAGGCCTGCATGTGCTTGATGGAGAAATCGTTCGTATTCCGGATCAGCCGGGACTTAAGATTCCGCATATCGGATGGAATTCTCTGCATTTGCAGAACAATGGAAGGCTTTTTACCGGACTGGAAGAAAATCCATATGTATATTTCGTTCATTCCTATTATCTGAAAGCGAAAGACGAACAGATTGTAAAAGCAACGACACAGTACAGTACCACCATTCATGCGTCGGTAGAACAGGGCAATGTATTCGCCTGTCAGTTTCATCCGGAGAAAAGCGGAACCGTGGGATTATCCATTTTAAAGAATTTTGCAGAACTTCAGGGAGGAAAGAGATAATGTTTACAAAGAGAATTATCCCTTGTCTGGATGTGAATAATGGACGTGTTGTTAAGGGAATCAATTTTATCAATTTAAGAGATGCAGGAGACCCGGTAGAAGTTGCAGCGGCATACGATAAAGCAGGGGCTGATGAAGTAGTGTTTTTGGATATTACCGCTTCTTCGGATAACCGTGGAACGGTTGTGGATATGGTTCGCAAAGTGGCGGAGACAGTTTTTATTCCGTTTACCGCTGGCGGAGGCATCCGTACGGTAGATGATTTCAAAGCGCTTTTGAGAGAGGGCGCAGATAAAATTTCTATCAATTCATCGGCAATCAATACACCGGAACTGATTGGAAATGCAGCCGACAAATTCGGAAGTCAGTGTGTTGTGGTTGCGATTGATGCAAGAAGAAGAGAAGACGGAAGCGGATGGAATGTCTACAAGAACGGTGGAAGAATTGACACCGGTCTCGATGCTGTTGAGTGGGCGATGAAAGCAAATCAGCTTGGTGCCGGCGAGATTCTTCTTACAAGCATGGATTGTGATGGAACGAAAGCCGGATATGACATTGAACTGACCCGCATGATCGCAGATAATGTTTCCATTCCGGTAATCGCTTCGGGCGGCGCAGGAACAAAGGAGCATTTTTACGATGCTCTGACAGAAGGACATGCAGATGCAGCACTTGCAGCGTCTTTGTTTCATTACAAAGAGTTAGAGATTATGGATTTGAAAAATTATCTGGCAGACAAAGGTGTGTCAGTGAGACGATAAGGAGAAATCATTATGTCAATGATTACGAACGATTGGCTCGAAGCGGTGGATGCGGAATTTAAAAAGCCGTATTATCGAAATCTGTACCAATTTGTAAAAGAAGAGTACAGCCGGACGGTTGTGTATCCGCCGGCAGAAGACATTTTCAATGCTTTGCATTTTACACCGTTGCACGAGGTGAAGGTGCTTATTTTAGGACAGGATCCGTATCACAATGAGCATCAGGCACACGGATTGTCTTTTTCAGTTTTACCGGACCAGAAAGATATTCCGCCATCTTTGCAGAATATTTATAAGGAGCTGCATGATGATCTCGGCTGCAGGATTCCAAATAATGGATATCTGAAGAAATGGGCAGATCAGGGAGTACTGCTTTTGAACACGGTGTTGACCGTGCGTGCCCATCAGGCGAATTCACATCAGGGACACGGCTGGGAACAGTTTACCGATGCGATTATCCAGGCGGTAAACGCGCAGAATCGGCCGATTGTTTATATGTTATGGGGCAGACCGGCACAGAGCAAAATTCCGATGCTGACCAATCCGAAGCATTTAATTTTAAAAGCGCCGCATCCAAGTCCGCTTTCTGCGTACAGAGGCTTTTTTGGTTGCAGACATTTCAGCCAGGCGAATGCATTTCTGGAAAAGAATGGAATTGAACCGATTGACTGGCAGATCGAAGATGTATAGCAGGGGTTCATTTTTTAAATAAAACGCCGATATAAAACTTAGAGTATAGTTGTCGATTAAAAAGGAGTGATAATAATTATGAGAGGAATTTCTTCTTACGATTCATCGTCAATCAGTATGTTGTTTTCGAGTCTTGGATCGAGCGGAAAATCTGCAAATTCAGGATTATTGGGGATTAATCTGAGCGACTATGCAAGTATTCGGAGTGGATCATACAGTAAACTTGTGAAATCTTATTACAAACTTGATTCGAACGATAAAAAAACATCCTCAAAGGATAAAACAAATACATCTACTTCTACATCCAAGGATTCTGCAAAGACACTCGCGAATATTGAAAGTGCAGCAGAAGAACTGACGGCTTCCGCAAAGGAACTGTATTCTACAAAATCAAATTCCGTTTTCTCAAAGAAAGCAGATGGAAATTATGATACCGATAAAATTTATGAAAAAGTCAGCAGTTTTGTGGAAGATTATAATTCATTGCTGACTACGAGTGCAAAGTCTTTCGCAAGCCGTATTGAGAGCTCGATAAGTTCGATGAAAAATCTGACTTCCGGAAACAGCAAGGATCTGGCGGAAATTGGAATTAACGTGGATGCAAAGACAGGCATTTTGTCCATTGATAAGAATACGTTTAAAGATGTTGATATGAGTAAAGTAAAGGATTTGTTCCATGGAACAGGTTCATATGCATATGGTGTTGCGACCCGTTCGTCACTGATTGATTCCTATGCGCAGACAGAGGCAACCAGGGCAAACACATATGGAAAGACCGGCAAGTACAATTATAATTATAACAGTGGTAACATTTTTTCGGATGTATTTTAACGGATGAATAATATCATATAACATCATATGACATATAATCATGCAAATGAAAACGGCTGATAGATACGGAAAATTCGTATTTGCCAGCCGTTTTTGCAGTTATAACAAATAGGATTAATCATCGGCCTCTTCATCGGCTGTTGTATTGTATACCTGACGCTTTCTTGCCATAACATCACTTTCGAGATATTCATCGTAAGTAGATACTTTGTCGATCATGGAGCCATCCGGAAGGAACTCGATGATACGATTGGCAGTTGTCTGTACGACCTGATGGTCACGGCAGGCAAACAGAATCACACCAGGGAATTTGATCATTCCGTTGTTTAAAGCTGTGATGGATTCCATATCCAGGTGGTCCGTAGGTTCGTCAAACATCAGAACATTGCTTCCCATGATCATCATGCGGGAGAGCAGTACACGTACTTTCTCACCACCGGAAAGTACACGCATTTTCTTTACACCGTCTTCTCCGGCAAAAAGCATACGTCCGAGGAAACCACGTACATAAGTTGC
>URYB01000147.1 GCA_900552085.1 uncultured Lachnobacterium sp. | reverse complement strand
TAATTATAGATACAAATGGAATGATCTCTTCGGGTGAAAAAGTTCGCCTGGCAGAGACATGAGGTCTGCGTTATGAGTAAGAAGATTTTACTGTTATTGTTTGTGGCAGCGATGGCGGCATCGGTCTTTTTCTTTATAAATGCATTGAAAGCAGGCAAAAATGCGGATTCTGTGTGGCAGAATGTAACAATAAGCGTGAAGAGTTTTTCTGTGGAGGACGCACAGAAGATACATATGCAAGAAGGATGTCCGGCGTTTACCGCATGGACAGAAAAAGAAGGACAGACCGTGATAGACCCGAAACTGGGGAAAAGCATTCAGACAAATATCGTATATCTGTCGGGATCTTCGGAGTTTGTCCTGCCTGCGGAACCGGTTCTTTCCGCGCAGGATGAAAATGGATGTCTGGTTGCTGCACACACTGCATGGGAATTGTTCGGAAGTGCAGAAGTTGTCGGACAGCACATTGAAGTAGGTCATGAGATCCGCACGATTCGGGGGATAGTGAATAAACCAAAGAATGGTATTTATATGCAGATGCCCGCTTCTATAAAAAATGTTTCCTTTCAAAGAATCACGCTGGAAGAAAAAGAAATCGAAGAGGGAAAGAATTTTCTCCTGCGCTATGGAGTGGATGGTACGGTGATCCGCATGGATTATCTGCGAAGTCCTAAAAGTCTTACGGAACTTGTTCCGGGAAAGTGGTCGGATTTTGATGGATGGAAGGCCAACTGGAAACTGAGAAAAGAGGAGTTGCGTCGCATCCAAAAAATGCACAAAAACAATATAGAGTACTATTATGAAAAGCAATGTCAGATATTTCTGTCTGAGATGGGGCTGGGGATTTTCTGTATACTGATTGCATCCGGAACCCTGGAACAGGCAGTTTATAAATATTTTAGAAAATTTATTAGCACTCATACTTGACGAGTGCTAATAACGTGCTATAATAAGGTCATATGAAAAACAAGACGTTTGCAGGAGGAAATGACTTATGTACGATTTATTTGATACATTTTTTAACCCATGGTATGACGATAGCGAATATAGCAAGAAGACACCGAAGCAGCAGGCTGCACAGACAACACAGAATCTGATGAAGACAGATATCAAAGAGTTTGCAGACGGTTATGAGCTGCAGATGGATCTGCCGGGATATAAAAAAGAAGAGATTCAGGCAGCACTTCATAATGGATATCTGACGATCAGTGCGACAAAGAGTGTAGAGGAGAAAGAGGAAGGTAAGTATCTGCGCCGCGAGCGTTACACCGGAAGCTGCCAGAGATCATTTTATGTAGGCGAGTATCTGCGCCAGGAAGATATCAAAGCAGGATTCCAGGATGGTATTCTTACACTGTTTGTTCCAAAGGAAGATAAGACAAAAGTGGAAGAAAAGAAATATATTACAATTGTATAATTGTTTATCATTTATATGAAACAAGGGGAAGCGTCGATAATTACGAAAGATTATCGACGTTTTTCTTGGTAGCACAGTATTGGGGAGGGGGAAAACAGGCAAATGGACATATGGAAAAAAGCAGAAGCATAATGTCCTCGAAAAGTGACCTGAATGGATATATGGAAAAAAACAGAAGTGTAATACCTACAGAAATTTAGGAGAATGGATATATGCAAAATAAGTAGTAATAAATATCCAATAAATATATTTGTTTTGGACTTTATTATAGAAAATAGATACATATATCCAATATTAGAAAAACGTGAGGACATTATGCTAAGAAAAAATGTATAGGTCCAAAAGGTGAAAAAAATGAGGACATAGAGAATGATTTTTTGCATATGTCCAAATGACGAAAAATATAAGAAATTGCTTTACATAGAAAAAGGAATATGGTTTAATAACGACATAATTAAATGAAAAAGGAGTGGTTTTTATTTCAGTTATTAAACACGTTCTTTTAGAGAAGCGCAGGCTCATGAAAGAACTGCAGCAAATCGAAAAGCAATTGCCAAATCTTCCAGATGGAAAAATAAACTGTGTTCATAATGGAAAGTTTGTAAAATGGTTTCACAGTGATGGTCATACACAAACATATATTCCAAAATCACAAAGAGAATATGCACAGAAATTAGCATTGAAACGATTTTTGTTGGAAAAGCAAAAAGAATGCAAAAAAGAATTAAAAGCATTAGAGTTTTATCAAAAGCATACAGTTGGAGAGAACAGAAAGTCGGTACAATTTCTTTCAGGAGATTCCGCTTATCAGGAATTACTTCAGCCATTCTATCAATTAGCCACATTGGAAGCAGATACATGGAGCAACGTCTCTTATTCTAAAAATCAGAATTATCCCGAACAATTAAAATATAAAAGTTGCAAAAATGAATATGTAAGATCGAAATCCGAAGCACTTATTGCGATGAACTTGTACATAGAAAAGATTGCATATCGGTACGAATGCGAATTGAAGCTTGGAAATGTAATACTATATCCGGATTTTACGATTCTTCATCCCATGACAGGAGAAGAGATTTATTGGGAGCATTTCGGAATGATGGATACACAGGAATATCGAAAAAATGCAGCCGATAAGATAAATCTGTATATGAGAAATGGAATCTATCCGGGTGAGAGATTAATTACAACATACGAGACACAAGAGCAACCGTTAGATACAACCATAGTACAGAAATTGATTGCCTATCATTTTAAAGAGGATGGAAAATGAATTGAGATCATGTTTTAAATATTACATAGAACACCGAACGATAAGATGTGATTATGTGGAGGCTTTACAGAATCTGTGTTAAAATAAAAAACAGGTAGTGTAGTAAAGTTTGAAGTAACGTGAGGAAATATTATGATCAACCGAGAAGACATGCTGGAATTGTCCCGTCGCATGACACCGGCACGGACGCATTTTGACCGGATTGCCGGGGCATATTTTGATGAGGAAGGATTTGTGGATGGAACATTTAATACGCATTTTTTGAAATTATCCACCACAGAAAAGAAGAATAAACTAGAAATCGCAAAGGCAGTAGTTCTTGCGGAAACAAATGAACAACTGAAGGATTACCGGATTCCGGAGAGCGAACGGAAACCGGGAAGTATCTGGCAGCTTTTAGATGGAATCAAAGAATCCGGACTACAGAATGATGCGTTTTTGGATTTACTATATGAAAGGATTGCAGAAAAATATCAACCGAAAAAACCGTTTGCCGTTTTTTGGTTTCATGGGGCTTATGATGTTCCAGTGAAAGGAACAGATAAAGAATGGCAGGAAGGCTCGGAGGAAGTGTATCATTATCTGCTCTGCGCTTTGTGCCCGCTAGAAGACGAATATGAACCGGGGGCACCGGAAGCAGGATTTTTGTATCCGGCATTCCGGAACAGGGAGACTGCATGGGAATATATGAATGTATTTCGCAAAAATGCTGGAATCTGATATTGTTGTTATCGTTTGATTACCCGGACTACCGTATCCTGATAATCGTCGGTCAGCGCAAACGAATTTTTGAGACCTTCGGTAATATATACAGTGCCATCATCTGTCACAAACACGGCCTCAAAATCATCTGATTTTCCCCAGAAATCAGCAGCTTTTTCAAGTCCCATAACAAACAGGGAAGTGGACAGACCGTCGCAAAGCATGCCATCATCTCCAACGATGGTAACAGAAATGAGCCCGTTTTCCGCAGGATATCCGGTTTTAGGGTCCATGATATGCCAATAGGTTTTGCCATCCTCTTCGAAATAGCGTTCATAGCCTCCGGATGTGACAACGGATTGATCAGAGATAGAGAGAACCATCATAGGTTCCTCATTATTGCGTGGATCCTGAATTCCAATCTTCCAGGGGCTGCCATCTGGTTTGCTTCCAATTACCTGAATATTTCCACCGAGACTTAAAAGACCGGAAGTTACTCCGTTTTCTTTTAAATAATCAGCAACTTTTTGACCGGCATAGCCTTTGGCAACACTTCCAAGATCAATCTCCATATCATTTGGAAGAGAAATTTCACCTGACTCTGGTTCATATTGGATTTGTTTGTAGTCCACAAGCGGAAGCAGGGAACTTATCGTGTCATCATCCGGTACCTGATATTTACTGGTTGTGAATCCCCAGGCGCGGACAATCGGATAAATAGACAGATCCAAAGCACCATTGGTGCGTTCGCATAAAGAGAGCGCCTTTTGTACCAGTGTACGTGTATCGCCTGTCAGTGTCACGGAACCATTCTTATTTAGTGCAGCAATCTGGCTGCCTGAATCTGTGATGGACATTTGTGACTCCAGATCAGAGATTATGGTTTCCGTTTGATCTAGAATCTTTTCATCTCCATAAACAGAAAAATTCATGACCGTATCCATCGCAAAAAAAGTTTTGGAAACTTCCTGTCTGGATTCATGGGAACATCCTGTAAAAAGAAGAATACTGCAAAGAAAAAGTGCAAATGATCTTTTTATTTTCATAAAAACTCCTTTTGATAAAAAATAGCAATAAGACATTTGTTGCCGTATTTGCGTTGACAATAGAATCATTATTTGATAATTTATGTCACGTGGTTAGTTGATACTAACCAAGCGCATTATAACATGAGCTGTTGAGAGTTTCAACAAAATAAGAATGAAAGGAAAGTGGTTATGAGAAGCAGATGGAAAAAAGTGACAGCATTGTTTATGGCGGCAGTACTTGTTTTGATACCACAGGTATCATCGGTTTATGCTGCAAATGGAGCTGAACAAAACAGGAAAGTTCAGATTCAAACAGTCGGACAGGCAGGGGAAGAAAAAGAACCGCCGACAGATGTTTCGGCATCATCTTATTTTTGGGGAGGCTTTTCCATTAACTATTATTATGGTACGGAAGGATATGAATGGATTTCTAAGATTAGTGGAGTATCAATCAATAATCGTGCATGGGAAAAAACAGGTTCAAGTTTTTACATAGGAAATAATAATTATTACTATGCAAATGATGGTTATTTGTATCTTGGGGAAGGATTTGAAACAAATCCGGCAACCTGTGTGATCACAGCAGATGGATATAAGCCATTGACACTGTCTTTGGATAAAACAGATCATTCAGCGACCGTAGTTACAAATGGTTCAGAGTCAGGAGATGTTGAAAAACCAACACATGAAGGATCTGTAGAGGAAACTATAGACGGTATAAAGCTTGAGACAGACATGTTTGGACAAACCTGGTACATGAAATTTACAAATGCAGGCTATGTAGCTGCGGTTACGGATGTAATTGTAAATGATGTATCCTGGGAAGCAAAAGCATATAGCGTTTCAAGTGGCGGCGCATATAGGAAAAATGCAGAAGAAAATCGTCTTGAATTTGCCAAAATGGACTTTTCAAGTAATCCAACAATACCTGCTTTGAAAAGTGGTGATGTGATTACGGTAAAGGCAGATGGATATACAGATCTGACATTTAAACTGGTCATTGATAATGATGGTAAGGCAACGCTTGTAGAGGATGACGGCAAGGGTGACCCATATGAACTTCATGTAAAAATTGATGGAAGTTTTGAGGCTGCTGTCGTAGGACAGAAAGATTATGATGGGGTTTCGAGTGCCAGTGTTGGAGGATCCTCTTCAAACAAGAACAGTGCAGTAAAAGTATATGGAGCACTTGCGGAAAAAGATACAGAGCCTGCTGACAGTGATTGGGAAGAACTTGACAATATGTCCAAAATCAATCTGGACGGAAGCAAATGTTCGGTCAGCATTGTACCGGATACAGAAAATGGAACATCAAAAGACAGCGACAGTGGTATGGAAGGTGTCTACATGACCATCAGCAGTGATCTGACTTTAAACGGAACACCAAAAGACGCCGGTCAGTATCTTATTTCGATTACAATCGCAGATGATCAGGGACGTACAGCGACCAGTAACGCACTTCCATTCCGTATTTATACCGGAAAAGAGACTCTGGCAGATCAGATTTCGGTTAAGAATCTGAAACAGTATGAGAGTGGTCTCTATGCATGGGATATCATGGAGCCATGGGTAATCGAAAATTTTGGAAGTAATGTGGAAGGACAGGAAGAGAGTGTTCGTGTACCAAAAGATTTAGAGGCATGGTTTGGATCTCACGAAAGCGGCACTTATGGATATCTTGGATATGACATACCATGGAAACATGTAGTCGCAGACAATATCCCTCAGACACTTTACATTCCGGACGGATGTAACTTGACACTTACAAATATGGAAGTGTTGAGCAGTGTGCGGATCGTGATTGAAAAAGGTGGAATATTCTAGCACCAAAACTGACACTTTCGGATTCGGTAGTTCAGGGAATCATTGAAGTAAAAGAGGGTGGAACATTTTCCATGAATTATGATGCTTACAGCGGAACATTTACGACAGGTTCATCGGTTTGTGGTCAGATCCGTATGGAAGATGGAGCGATTCTTGAAAATGCAGCAATTTATTCACACACAAATTATCTTGCAAATGGAAATACTGCAGACCGCTCAAATGCAGAAGCAGTTGTATTGGCAAATGGAAATGTAACAGTAAAAGGCCAGGTATTTGTGGAAGGCGATTCTGCCGGAAGTGAAGGCATTGGACAGAATGCATTACGTGTGCAGAATGGAACTTTAACGTTAGAAGATGGGGCAACGCTTGTTACTTATGGCGGTGGGGGGGGGGGGAAAGTCTGATTGGGTGGGGGGGGGGGGGGTGGAGGGGGGAAAGGAAACACTACAGGAGGG
>URYB01000146.1 GCA_900552085.1 uncultured Lachnobacterium sp. | reverse complement strand
CACCACAAAAAATACAACGCCGCGAAATCCCATATTCAACATGCTTGCCGCAAGGAACACCCCTGCTGTAAAACAAATTCCACACCGCAGAACAAGTGGTGCAACCTTCTTCAAAGGCGTATACGCCACAAGGCAGATGAGCAGAAATAATTTTCCGCGCTCCCATATAATATTTCCGAGTAATGCCGGGACTTCTAATTTTGCTCCCGCAAACGCCTGCATATGATACGCATTCAAAAAACCATACGTCGTAAAATACGTATATCCAAAAAAGCAGACGGTAAGCATCCCTGCTATACAAAAGCATATTCCTATTGCCAGTTCTTTTCGCATATTCCATCCATCAATAATACTAATATCTTCTTTTTAGAATATGTCCTAGCCTTTTATTTTATTACTGTATGCCATAATTGCAGCAACTGTTTTTGAATCCTGCACTTCCCCTTCGTAAATCATCTGGCAAAGTTCATCCAGTGTATAAATTTCTACATCAATACTCTCTGCGTTATCCAAATGGCGCTTTCCCTGCTCTAAATCTGTCGCTACATACACATCAATAAACTCATCGCAGAATGCAACCGTTGTACGAAGAGACAGGAGATATTCTACATGTTTACTCTTGTAACCGGTCTCCTCCTCCATCTCTCTTGCGGCGCATACGCTGGTATCTTCTGTCTTGCTGTCTCTGCAGCCTGCAGGAATCTCCAATGTCTCTCTCTCCAAAGCGTTACGGTACTGGCGCACCATTACGATTCTTCCATCCGGAAGTACCGGAAGAATTGCAGCTGCTCCCATTCGATGAGAAACAAAATCCCATTCTTCGTGCGTTCCGTTCGGGAACTCCATCGTATCTTTGTAAACATCCAAAATAGATCCCTGATACATTAATTTTCTATCCAATCGCTTCATACGTTCAATCATTGTATTCTCCTCCTTTTACATCCACATCTTTATAAAATCAAGTTCAATCTCTTATTATAACTATTTAGAACTCCTTTATTTTACTTTATCTCCGGTGCTGTTTCCCATACAGTAAAAAAAGCCATCACCCGAACGGTCATCAACCGTTCAGGCGACAGCCCTCTCGCTCATTAAAAATCATTTCGCATAATCTACAACGCGTGACTCACGAATGACATTGACTTTAATCTGTCCCGGATATTCTAACTCAGATTCAATTCTCTTTGAAATATCACGAGCTAATAAAACCATGTCGGCGTCACTGATCTGCTCAGGAACAACCAAGATTCGAATCTCTCTACCTGCCTGAATAGCAAAAGATTTCTCTACTCCCTTATAACCATTTGTAATATCCTCTAATTGCTGTAAACGATTAGAGTATGTTTCCAATGTTTCTCTTCTTGCACCAGGTCTCGCAGCGCTGATTGTATCAGCAGCCTGCACCAGACATGCAATCAGACTCTCTGGCTCAACATCTCCATGATGTGATTCAACGGCATTGATTACAAGTGCGGATTCTTTGTATTTTCTACACAGATCTGCACCAAGCTGAATATGGGAACCTTCCATATCATGATCAACAGCCTTACCAATATCATGTAATAAACCTGCACGTTTTGCCATACGAACATCCTCACCGATTTCTGCAGCAAGAAGTCCTGTCAACTGTGCAACCTCAATCGAATGCTTCAATGCATTCTGTCCATAACTGGTACGGAATTTCATCTTACCCAATAAGCGAACCAGTTCCGGATGGATTCCGTGAATGCCGACTTCAAGTACAGCCGCCTCACCTTCCTCACGAATCATGGTCTCAACTTCTTTTTGAGCTTTCTCTACCATCTCTTCAATACGAGCCGGATGAATTCGTCCGTCTACGATTAATTTTTCAAGTGCAATTCTTGCAACTTCTCTTCGAATTGGATCAAAGCTTGATAAGATAACAGCTTCCGGTGTATCGTCAATAATCAGATCCACACCTGTCATTGTCTCTAAGGTACGAATATTACGTCCCTCACGTCCAATGATACGTCCCTTCATCTCATCATTTGGAAGTTGAACAACTGAAATTGTAGTTTCTGCAACGTGATCCGCAGCACATTTTTGAATAGCAGTCACTACATAATCCTTTGCTTTCTTTGCAACTTCCTCCTTTGCCTGATTTTCCATTTCCTTGATCATCTTTGCAGTGTCAAGTTTTACATCTTCTTCGACGGTCTTTAAGAGGTATTCTTTTGCTTGTTCAGAGGTTAATCCGGAGATTCTCTCCAGTTCCTGTACACGCTGCTCATTTAATTTTGCTATCTCAGCCTTCTGCTTCTTTAACTCTTCTTCTTTGGCATTAAAGCTTGCTTCACGCTTCTCCATCGCTTCCATCTTCTTGTCCAGATTTTCTTCCTTCTGCACAATACGACGCTCGTTACGCTGGATTTCATTTCTACGCTCCTTGATTTCCTTGTCGAGTTCATTCTTGGAACGAATGGTCTCTTCCTTGATCTCAAGCATAGATTCGCGTTTCTTGTTCTCAGCAGTCTTTACAGCCTCATCGATAATGCCTCTGGCCTTCTCTTCTGCGTTACCAATCTTTGTATTGGCTACCCTCTTGTGATATTCGGCAGAAATGAACCATACAGCAACAGCAGTAATTACAAATGTGATGATAGCAGTAATTACATACGGCACCACTACAGGAGCACCTCCTTTATTAAGTTTTCATTGTACATATAACAAAAAGAAAACTCTTTTCATGTCATAACTTTACAACGTGTTAATTTTATCCTTTTTGCTTAATTATGTCAAGCAATACGCCCTTGATTTGTCTAAAATTCCGATTTTGCTTTCATCACTCTTAAAATATCGCCACTTCGAAACCCTCTGCGCAATAAATATTGGTAAGTCCGCTGAAATTCCCGATCATCCGCTTCTCCGGCAACAAACTTTCTCTTTTCCAAAAGGCGCGCGATCTGTACTGATTCTTCTCCTGCGTATTCCTCTTCCAAAGCCCTGTCGATCAGATCTCTTGGAACGCCTTTCTGCGCCAGTTTCATCTTCAGCTGAAGCCGGCTCATCTTCTCCTGGGAATACCGGATAAATGTGCAGGCATACCGATAATCATCAATATAATGATATTTTCTGACATACGCGATTGCTTCATCAATACAAACCTGCGGATATTTACCATCCTCCAGTTTATCTCTCAGCTGCTTCTCTGTACGGTCCATACGTTCCAGCAAATGCATGGCTCGTTTCTTAGCGCGCTTTCCAACCACTTCGGTAAGCAGCTTCTGATATTCTTCTTCGGATATTTGTGCTTCCTCGCGAAGCTTCCATTGTTTCGCCTCTCCGCGGTATAAAATAAGCTCCGCCTCGTTATCAAAACGCACGCGGAGCTTACCTTTCCCCAGAGATTCATACTCTGTTACGGTAATCATTCACTCTATTCCTTGTCAGCCTCTGCTGCTTTCTCCTCTGCTTCCGGCTCTTCTTCGGTTTCCTGTGCAAAGTAATGTTCTCTTACCTGCTCCTCGATCATCTTGCAGAAATCCGGATTCTGGCGCAGATAGTTCTTTGCATTCTCACGTCCCTGACCGATCTTGTCACCTTCGTAAGCATACCATGCACCAGACTTGCTGATGATTCCGACATTGGCCGCGAGATCAAGAATATCCCCTTCCTTGGAAATTCCCTGACCGAACATAATATCAAATTCTGCTTCCTTAAATGGCGGAGCAACCTTGTTCTTTACGACCTTCACTCTTGTACGGTTACCAACGACTTCTCCAGCCTGCTTTAATGCTTCAATTCTTCTTACATCCAGACGAACAGATGAATAGAATTTCAACGCACGTCCACCGGTCGTTGTCTCCGGATTACCAAACATAACACCAACTTTTTCACGCAGCTGGTTGATAAAGATAACAACACAGTTTGATTTGCTGATGACACCGGTCAGCTTACGAAGCGCCTGACTCATCAGACGCGCCTGCAGACCCACATGAGAATCTCCCATATCACCATCAATCTCTGCCTTCGGAACAAGTGCTGCAACAGAATCCACGATTACAATGTCTACCGCTCCGGAACGCACCATGGTCTCTGTGATCTCTAACGCCTGCTCTCCACAATCCGGCTGGGAAATATACAGATTGTCAATATCCACGCCGATATTCTTGGCATATACCGGATCTAACGCATGCTCCGCATCGATAAAGCCCGCGATACCACCCTGCTTTTGTACTTCTGCAACACAGTGCAAGGCAACGGTTGTCTTACCACTGGATTCTGGTCCATAGATTTCAATAATACGTCCCTTCGGAAGTCCGCCAAGTCCCAAAGCAATATCCAGGCTGAGGGATCCCGTCGGAACAACCTCAACGTTCATATTTGCGGAGTTATCTCCGAGCTTCATGACAGATCCTTTACCGTACTGTCTCTCAATCTGTGCAATCGCAGCATCCAATGCCTTCAATTTATCTTCTTTTGCCATAATGATCTCCTTAACTCGAACCTATGTTCGTTTTTATGTTCTAATAATATTATATTTTTGCCTTCGTGTCAATCATAAACTTAAAATAAAATACATGGGAAAATAAAAAAGACAGTTGCACACGCAACTGCCTTTATTATATCGATTCTTCTATTCCGCGTCAAGCAGTGTTTGCAGATAATCGGTAATTGTCTGCTTGTCCTGCAATCCGATCATTCTCTGCTGGAACAGTCCGTATTTCATAAATACAAGTGTCGGAATACTTGCAATCTGATAATTGAGTGCAAGGGACGGCTGCTCGTCTACATTGACTTTGCAGACTTTGATCTTGTCGCCAAACTCTTCTGCCACCTGATCAAGAATCGGTGACTGCATCTGGCATGGGCCACACCATACTGCCCAGAAATCGATTACAACCGGAACTTTTGCTCCGAGTACTTCCTGCTCAAAATTGTCTTTTGTCACTTCTACAATCTGCATATATTTCCTCCTTTGATTTGTACACTATCTTTGTTTTCATTCTTTTCGGATACTTAATTCTTGCTGAATTCCGCCAGTACCAGTCCCTCGTTTCGGTCAAGTGTCATGCCGACACTCCACTCATTGACAAACAGAAGCAGCGGATTTCCCTTCATATCGATGACTTTCTTCATATCTGAGGTTCCGGTAAGGTTGTCCACATCCACTTCTTCTTTGTTTTCGATCCAGCGAATATGCTCATACGGAAGATTCTCCAGTCGAATGTCCACGTTGTACTCGTTCTCCAGTCGGAATTTCAACACATCGAACTGCAGCACACCGACAACGCCGACAATGATTTCTTCCATGCCACCCTTGTACTCCTGGAAAATCTGAATGGCACCTTCCTGTGCAATCTGTGTGACACCTTTTACGAACTGTTTACGCTTCATGGAATCGATCAGGCGTACGCGCGCAAAATGCTCCGGTGCAAACGTCGGGATTCCCTCAAACCTGAATTTTTCTTTTGCCGTGGTAAGGGTGTCTCCAATGGAGAAAATGCCCGGATCAAAAATACCGATAATATCTCCGGCATACGCTTCTTCCACGATCTTGCGCTCGTCTGCCATCATCTGCTGTGGCTGCGCAAGTTTGATCTGCTTGCCGCCCTGGACATGATAGACTTCCATTCCGGCGGTAAACTTACCGGAACAAATACGCATGAATGCGATTCTGTCACGGTGATTCTTGTTCATGTTCGCCTGAATTTTAAATACAAATGCAGAAAATTCATCCTGGAACGGATCAATCATGCCGGTGTCTGCTTTACGTGCCAGTGGTGCATATGTCATCTGCAAGAAATGCTGCAGGAATGTCTCCACACCAAAGTTTGTAAGGGCTGATCCGAAAAATACCGGTGAAAGTTCACCTTTTGTTACCAGTTCCATATCAAATTCCGCACTTGCACCGTCAAGAAGTTCAATTTCGTCATCCAGCTGTGCCTTTTTTTCTTCTCCGATTTCATCTACAAGAGACGGATCATCAATATCGATAATTTTTTCAGAACCTTCTTTGGTTCCCTTTAAAGTATCTGCAAATGTCATGACTTTACGCGTTCTTCTGTCATAAACACCCTTAAATTCTTTTCCGGAACCAATCGGCCAGTTGATTGGACAGGTTGCAATACCAAGCTCGTTTTCGATATCATCGAGCAATTCAAATGTATCGTTGGCATCGCGGTCCATTTTATTGATAAATGTAAAAATCGGGATATGGCGCATCACGCATACTTTAAAAAGCTTACGTGTCTGCGCCTCAACACCTTTGCTGGCATCAATGACCATCACCGCAGAATCCGCCGCCATCAATGTACGGTACGTATCCTCCGAGAAGTCCTGATGTCCCGGTGTATCCAGAATATTAATACAATATCCATCATAATTAAACTGCAACACGGAAGAAGTTACTGAGATACCTCTCTGCTTCTCTATTTCCATCCAGTCGGATACCGCATGCTTTGCCGTTGCCTTTCCCTTAACGGAACCAGCCTGATTGATTGCACCTCCATAGAGAAGGAACTTCTCGGTCAGTGTTGTCTTACCTGCATCCGGGTGGGAAATAATTGCAAAGGTACGTCTTTTTTCTATTTCTTTTCTTAAGTCGCTCACAGTATATCCTCCAAATCAAATTACATAACGCATATACTTCATTATTCTACCCTAAAAAGTATGTATTTTCAACTCTTTATTCAACTTGAGTTAGCTTGAGTTTCCATACTTTTATCCACAAAGTTCCGTTTTCATAATCATCGTCATAA
>URYB01000145.1 GCA_900552085.1 uncultured Lachnobacterium sp. | reverse complement strand
ATTTCAAAAAGCGTGAGTTGTCCGATGAGACCATGCAGAAATTCGGACTGGGATATTCGGATCAGTACAGTGATGACCTCTACCGTTATCTGCGCAAAAAGGGATACGATGATGACATCTTAAAAGACAGCGGTCTGATCACCATTGACGAGGTGCGTGGCGGACATGATAAATTCTGGAATCGTGCGATGTTTCCAATCATGGATGTGCACAACCGTGTGATTGGTTTTGGAGGCCGTGTTATGGGAGACGGGGAACCAAAGTATCTCAACTCTCCTGAGACACGTATCTTTGATAAAAGCCGTAATTTGTATGGATTGAATATTGCGAGAACAACCAGAAAGAATCAGTTGCTTTTGTGTGAGGGCTATATGGATGTCATTGCCCTGCATCAGGCGGGATTCGATAATGCGGTGGCATCTCTCGGCACGGCGCTCACAAGCGGACATGCGAATTTGCTGAAACGCTACACAAAAGAAGTGTACCTGACATATGACAGCGACGGTGCCGGTGTAAAAGCAGCGCTGCGTGCAATACCGATTCTGAAAGAAGTAGGAATCGTTACGAAAGTCATTAATATGCGGCCATATAAAGACCCGGATGAGTTTATCAAAGCACTTGGTGCGGAGGAATATCAGAAGCGGATTGATGAGGCGGAGAACAGTTTTCTCTTTGAGATTCGCATTATGCAGGAAAACTATGATATGAACGATCCGGAATCAAAGACAGCATTTTATAATGAGATAGCCCAGAAGCTTCTTGGTTTCTCCGAAGAACTGGAGAGAAACAATTACATAGAAGCTGTGGCAGAAAAATACCAGATTGGTTTTGACAATTTAAGAAAGCTTGTGAATAACCTTGCGGTCAAAGGCGGGATCGTCCGTGAACATACGCCATTGAAGAGCGGTATCAATGAGAATAAGAAAAAAGAGGATGGAATGAAGCAGTCACAGAAATTGCTTTTGACATGGCTCATTGAAGATACCCGGCTTTTTGGTGCGATAAAAGGACTGATTACCGCGGAAGATTTTACAGAAGAATTGTATCATCGTGTTGCAACGGAACTGTTTGTACAGTTGGAAGCAGATGGAAGTGTCAATCCGGCACAGATTATCAGCCGGTTTCCGGAAGCCGATGAACAAAAAGAAATTGCGGGATTATTCAATGCGAGAATCCATGAGATTGAAAACAAAAATGACAGAGAAAAAGCATTGAAAGAAACGATCATCCGCATCAAGCAAAACAGTATTGATTACCGTACACGCAACAATAATCCGACCGATCTTGCGGCAATGATGAAAATTGTCGAAGACAAGCGGGCTTTGGAGAAGCTTGAAAAATTGCATATTTCAATAGATTAAGGACAAAATAGAAAGTAACCTGAGAGGACGAAGCGACATGGCAAAGAAAAAAGAAGAAAATGCAACAGTAAACACACAGGAAATTAAAACAAAGTTTCAGCAGAAAATGGGCGAACTTTTGGAAATTGCGAAGAAAAAGCGCAATATCTTAGAGTACCAGGAAATCAGTGACCATTTTAAGGAACTGAATCTGGATGCTGAGCAGTTTGAGGCAGTATTGGATTTCCTTGAGCACAATAATGTAGACGTTCTTCGTATGAATGACGATGATGACGATGATGAAATTATTTTAGATGAAGAGGACGAAGTGGAAGTAGAGAACATTGACCTGTCTGTTCCGGATGGTGTCAGTGTCGAAGATCCGGTTCGTATGTATTTAAAGGAAATCGGAAAGGTTCCTCTTCTTAGTGCGGAGGAAGAAATTAATCTTGCACAGAGAATGGAAGCAGGAAATGTTGCAACGGAGAAAATCCAGCTTCTGAAAGCACGTATGGAAGAGACAGAGGATGAGGCTGAAAAAGCAGAGATTCAGGAAGAAATCAAGGCAATGCAAAAAGATATCGATCTTGGATCGGATGCAAAGAAACGTCTTGCGGAAGCAAACCTGCGTCTGGTAGTCAGCATTGCAAAACGATATGTGGGACGTGGAATGCTTTTTCTGGATTTGATTCAGGAAGGAAACCTTGGTCTTATTAAGGCGGTAGAGAAGTTCGATTACCGAAAGGGGTATAAGTTTTCAACATATGCAACATGGTGGATTCGTCAGGCAATCACAAGAGCGATCGCCGATCAGGCGAGAACCATTCGTATTCCGGTTCACATGGTTGAGACCATTAACAAACTGATCCGCGTGAGCAGACAGCTTTTGCAGGAACTCGGGCGTGAGCCATCTCCGGAAGAGATTGCGGCAGAGATGAAAATGCCGGTTGACCGTGTACGTGAAATCTTAAAGATTTCCCAGGAGCCGGTTTCTCTGGAAACTCCAATCGGTGAAGAGGAAGACTCCCACCTTGGTGATTTTATTAAGGATGACAATGTGCCGGTACCAGCGGATGCAGCAGCATTTACGCTTTTAAAGGAGCAGCTGGAAGAGGTGCTTGGAACACTTACCGAACGTGAGCAGAAGGTGCTTACGCTTCGTTTCGGACTCGAAGATGGAAGAGCCAGAACACTTGAAGAAGTAGGAAAGGAATTTAACGTTACGCGTGAGCGTATCCGTCAGATCGAGGCAAAAGCCCTTCGTAAGCTTCGTCATCCAAGCAGAAGTCGTAAGTTGAAGGATTATTTAGAGTAAGATGATTAAACTGTCAAAAAGAATGAAGGCAGTAGCGGCCATGGTCACATCCAACGGAATCCTTGCAGATGTTGGTACGGATCATGGCTATGTCCCGATTGCATTAGTACAGAGACAGAAGATTTCCGGGGCAATTGCAATGGATATCAACAAAGGACCTCTCGCCCGTGCAAAAGAAAATATTGCAGCGGCACATCTGGAAGAGTATATCCAGACCCGACTTTCCGATGGAGTTGAGAAGTTAGAACCCGGAGAGGCAGATTCTATACTGATTGCAGGCATGGGAGGAGAATTGATTATACATATCTTATCAGAAGGGGAAAAGGTGTGTAAAAAGGCAAGTGAGTTGATTTTACAGCCACAGTCCGATATCCGTAAAGTAAGAGAATATCTAAGAGAACATCAATATAAAATAGTAGATGAAGATATGGTATGTGAGGATGGAAAATACTATCCTATGATGCGTGCAATCAATGTGGAAGAAGACTGCTTTTGGGGAAAGGTAAATGAAGAGACGAAGGTTGCCTGTGATATTTATGGGCAGCTTCTTTTGCGAAATGGCAATCAGGTACTTCGGCGTTTTCTGGTGCGTCAGCATCGTCAGCTGACACAGATCATACAGACATTGCAGGCACAGCCACAGTCGGAGGCAATTGACCAGCGTATCGCACAGGTCAGGGAAGAATTGCATTACAACGAATCCGCATATACAATACTGGGGGCGATAAAGAATGCAGGAATTTAAATTGGTGATGGAGAAAGCTTCCGGTGAACTGGAAGAAATTCTCGTGCCAGAGGGAACTACTTTCGAAGACATTGCAAAGTCTTATCAGGAAGATTACAAAAATCTTATTGTACTTGCCTGCGTAGACGGCAAGCTGAGAGAACTGAATAAGGAAATAAAAAAAGATTGCAGTGTGAAATTTCTCACTTCGATCAGCAGAGATGGAAAGCGCACATACAGACGCAGTATGACGTTGCTGATGCAGAAGGCAATTGAGAATCTATGGGGAGAACAGGCACATGTGCGGCTTTTGTATTCTCTTGGAGAGGGATATTACTGCAAGATGGAAGATGGTACCGATGGAACAAAACTTGCCCGGATCAAAGAAGAGATGCTCCGGCTGGTGCATGAGAATCTTCCAATCAGAAAATGCAGTGTAAAGACAGGAGATGCGGAGCGCATTTTCCGGGAAAAGGGTATGAAAGACAAGGAACGTCTGCTTCATTACCGTAGAAGTTCCCGTGTGAATATTTATGAACTGGATGGACTTTCCGATTACTATTATGGATATATGGTGCCATCTACCGAATATCTTGAAGTGTTTGATCTTGTGCCTTACGAGGAAGGCTTTGTATTATTGTTCCCATATAAGGATGGAAACAAGGTAGAGCCGCTTCAGACTTCCAATAAGCTGTTCCACACATTGCGCGAATCCAGAGAATGGAGCCGCATGCTTGGAGTTGGAACGATAGGTGCATTAAATGATGCAATCGCTGCAGGAAAGGGTGAGCAGATCATTCTGCTGCAGGAGGCTCTTATGGAAGAACGTATTGGTTCTCTTGCAAGCCAGATTGCAGAGCGCGGTGGAGTGAAATTTGTTATGATCGCAGGTCCGTCTTCTTCTGGGAAGACATCCTTTTCCAATCGTTTATCAATCCAGCTTTCGGCAAAAGGATTAAAACCGCATCCGGTAAGCCTGGATGATTATTATGATGATCGGGAAAAATGTCCAAGGGATGCAGATGGAAATCTGGATTTTGAATGTCTGGAAGCTTTGGATGTGCAGCAGTTCAATGAAGATATGACACGACTTCTCAATGGAGAAGAAGTAGAAATGCCGTCGTTCAACTTTAAGACTGGAAAGAGAGAGTATCGTGGAAACCGGCTTCGTCTCGGAGAGGGTGATATTCTTGTAATCGAAGGAATCCATGGATTGAACGATCGTCTGTCTTATATGCTGCCGGCAGAAAGCAAGTTCAAGATTTATATTTCAGCGCTTACGCAGCTGAATATCGATGAGCATAATCCGCTTTCCACTACAGACTGCCGTCTGCTTCGCCGTATTGTAAGGGATGCCAGAACCAGAGGTACCACAGCGCAGGAGACACTTGCTATGTGGCCATCGGTGCGCAGAGGTGAGGAAAAAAATATTTTCCCATTCCAGGACAGTGCGGATGTGATGTTTAATTCGGCGTTATTGTATGAAGTGGCAGTATTGAAAGTATATGCGGAGCCATTGTTATTCCAGATTCCGACCGATGCGCCGGAGCATTTGGAAGCGAAGCGTCTTTTAAAGCTGCTGGATTATTTTCTTCCGCTTCCGACAGAGGGAATTATGCAAAGTTCTCTTGTGCGTGAATTTGTGGGTGGAAGCTGTTTTAATGTATAGAAATAAAACATTCTTTACAAAGTAAAAATAAATGTGATATAGTTATTGTAATTGTGCAGGACAGGTGATCGCGGCTGCAAGTGTCGAAAGACCGCAGGTGAGGAAAGTCCGGGCTTCATAGGGCAGGATGCCGGTTAACGGCCGGTGGAGGAAACTCTAAGGAAAGTGCAACAGAAATATACCGCTATATGTCGTCGGTCCTTTCAGGACTGACGACCTGCGCAAATCCCAACGCGAAGCGTTATTTTCATGGGATTTGCACCTTTCATTTAAAGTGGGAGAACAGGCAGAGAGTCTTTTAAGGACTGGCGATATGTAGTAAGGGTGGAATGGCAGTGTAAGAGACTACCGCCTCGCTGGTAACAGGGAGGGCACATGTAAACCCCATTCGAAGCAAGACCGAAACAAAGCTTTGACGTGGCCCGCCAGCTTTAGGTAGGTCGCTTGAGGCGGCTGGTAACAGTCGTCCTAGATAGATGATCACTCAACGACATAACCCGGCTTATCGTCTTGCGCAATGTATATTGATAATACAAATTTTATGAGGCTGTCTGCGTTTCGCGGGCAGCCTTTTTACAATATAGGAAATTCCTTTAGAATTTGCTACACAATAAAAGCAATCTTGCAAAGATGGCGCATCTCGCGAAGTAGAAGCGTATGCTAAGCCCTCTTGAAAGGAAAGTTGGACATATATGAAAAAAGTTTTATGGATATCCAGTTTTAAGCGTAGGTTTGGACATATGTGTAAAAACGATTTGTAAATATCCTGTCTTAGGAGAAAATTTGGACATATACGCATAATTTTGTCTTCATATCCAATTTCTATCGCTTATATATGACATTTTTATAATATTTTTTCAATATGTCCATTATTGTAAAAATATATGGATGTAAGCAAGTATTTTTCTTGTATATGTCCATATAGACAAATTTCTACTGGTTTGGTACTGGGGATATTATTTTTTCCTCGAAAAAGCATATTGTTGTGTCGGAGAAATACATGTGAAGGTTCCAAACAGATCAGAAAATATGTTGACAAGTCAGAATTCATCTGCTACTATAACGGAGTTAAATTAATAAGACAGTTCGTTTGTACCATCCTGTCTCTAAATAAAACCAGGACTAATTATCAAAATATGAATAGTAAGTTACAGTTGGATTATTTTAGAGATAATTTTGCACACTGGCACGGGTACAAGGTACCCGTGCTTTTTTTGTATAGGAAATTGCTTTGGAATTCCATATACAGCAAAAACAGGCGTACACTTTGTTTTAATTTGAATCAGAAAGACACCAGAACGGGGGATATGAATTATGTACATTTTAAAAACAGAAGCAAGTTTTGATTCTGCGCATTTTCTTGCCGGATACGAAGGAAAATGCAGCAATATTCATGGACATCGGTGGAAAATAATCCTCGAAGTAAAAACGGAGGAGCTAAAAGATGATGTTCAACACAGAGGAATGTATGTTGACTTCGGCGAGCTCAAAAAGGATTTACGAGAGCTTGCGGATTCCATGGACCATGCACTTATCATTGAAAAAAATACTTTAAAGGAAACAACACTTGAGGCGTTGAAAAGTGAAAATTTTCAAATTATTGCACTCGATTTTCGTCCTACAGCAGAAAATATGGCCAGATATTTTCATGAAAAGATAAAAGCGCTGGGGTACAATATGCATGCAGTCACGGTATATGAAACACCGACAAACGGCGCTACATATATAGAACAGTGCTAAAGGGAGGAGTTATATGTGTAAGTTAGAGGTTGCG
>URYB01000144.1 GCA_900552085.1 uncultured Lachnobacterium sp. | reverse complement strand
TCTTTGTAATCCATTGGCTCGAAATCTGTGATACCTACGATCAGTGTGCCTTTGTTCTTAATATATTCTACATCGCTGTCATCGGATGCTTCATACTTTGCATCCTTCTGCTCGATCAGAGATTCCTGTACGCCGTACTTCTTTGCGATCTCCTGCATGGATCCATCAGCATAGGTCTCAGCAAAAACTTCATTAATATAAGAAGCTAAGTCAGAACCTTTTCTACATCCAACACCATACTTCTCAGTTGTAAGTTCCTCCGTATGTACCATATTCGGATAACTGGTTCCCTCACCGATCATAGCGCCTGCCATCAACAGATCAATGATTGCTGCATCCGATGTACCGGAAGCAACTTCCATCAGAGCATCTGCCTGTGAGGATACCGAATTATATTTGAAGCCTTTCTCCTTTGCGGCAGCCTCTCCTGCAGATCCTGCTTCTACGGCATATACCTTAGAATCATTATCAGCATCTCCAACTTTTGTTCCGCCACATGCCGTCATTCCCAATGCAAGACAACATGCCAAAATTGCTGCAATTTTTCTCTTCATAAAATGTTCTCCTTTATTTATCGTAATCATGTTTTTGTATATTAGCACATTATCATACTAAAGTAAATACTCATATCACCTTAATTATTTAATTTAACCATAATGTAGTTTGATTTTTTCCTGTTTTCCATCATTTATTTACATCCATTCCTGTTCTGTGTTTTCTTGTCTTTTATTTTATATAATTTTTGTTATACTTTTTCCATCAATAATCCTCATTTAATTTTTTCTTTTCATGCATTAATTTTATATACTATCTGTCAATTGCATGTATACCATTCATTTTTGTATATACACACCATTTTTTATGCAAAAATGACGGCTTTCCACTCATTTTATCCATCCAAAACATTATGCTAATTTCCCGTTTGTATTCTGTATACACATCCGAAATGTTACGAAACTCACTTTTTGTTTGTTTATTATGCACTCGTTTTTGTGTAGAAAAAAAGAGACATCTAAACGATGTCTCTTTTTTCTTGTGTCATTATATCTATCTGTCCATTTTTGTTTCATTTTCGCTGCATATGTCAGATTTTAATTCTTGTTTTATTTTTGTAGTTTCTGTTTTTGTTATTCTTTTTGCATTTTCTTATATGTTACTATAATTTAAATTTTTCTTTATTCAGTCTTTTTCTCGTTACTTTTGAAAGAATCATCAATAACACTTCTTAAGGTATTTGCCGACTCGTGTAGGCTTGTAACTTCATCCTGATCCAGATCAATCGGCACCTTTGTTTCATATCCATCGCGGCCAACAATACATGGCATTGACAAAACAACATCCGAAATTCCATACTCGCCATGCATCATGGTTGAAATCGGAAGGATTGACTTTTCATCGCGGATAATTGCCTCGCAAATACGTTTTACAGACATTGCGATTCCATAATAGGTTGCACCTTTCTTTGAAATAATCTCATAGGCGCTGTGTTTTACTTCCTCCGCAATACGCTCTGTTGCCTGGACATGATTGTAATGTCCACGCATCTCGCAGAATTTATCGAGCGGAATACCGGACACATTCGCACTGCTCCATGCTGCAATCTCACTGTCTCCATGTTCTCCGATGATAAATGCATGCACGCTTCGGCTGTCCACACCCAGATGTTCTCCCAGATGATATTTTAATCGCGCACTGTCAAGCACTGTGCCGGAACCGATGACACGATTTTCCGGATATCCGGACAACTTTAATGCCGTATAGGTAAGAATATCTACCGGATTGGCAACGATCAGCAGAATTCCACCGAAATCTCTCTTTGTGATTTCCGGAATGATTGACTGAAAGATCGAAATATTCTTGTGTACAAGATCCAGACGTGTTTCATCCGGTTTCTGGTTTGCGCCTGCGGTAATAACAATAATTGCCGCATCTGCTACATCATCATAATCTCCGGCATAAATTTTCATCGGACGTCCAAACGGGATTCCATGCGCGATATCATCCGCTTCTCCCTCTGCTTTGTCATGATTTGCATCGATCAGTACCATCTCGGTAAATAATCCACTCTGCATCAGCGCAAATGCCGATGCGGAACCAACAAAACCGCATCCTACGATAGCCACTTTCCCCTGATTCACTTTACTCATTCAATATCCTCCTTTGCATTACCTGTCTATTATTTTGTCAGCCATTCTGTGAAATTATCCACGATATAATCTGCATTTTCTGCTTTATCATCTTTCGGTGATATATTGGAATTGACATAAAAGGTATCAAATTCCACCTGTTTTGCCCCGTCAATGTCACAGCGGCTGTCGTTACCAATAAATAATGTCTGTTCCGGCTTTAGTCCATGTTTATTCTTCAACGCCTCAAAAAAACGGATGTCCGGCTTCTTTGTCTGAAAATCGGATGAAATAAACATATCATCAAAATACTTTGCGATCTGAATCACCTGCATCTCATATGCGGTAAAAATGCGCTGTGCGTTGGAAAGCAGATAGACATTCTTGCCTTTTTTCTTTAAATTCTGCAACATTTCTATCGTTCCCGGATAAACGCTAATATATTCGGTCGCCAGCACCCGGAAAAACTGTCCTGCATGTACTGCCAGTGTGTTGTCTGCCTCTACACCCTTTTCCGTAAATAAGGACTGAAATACATCTGCAATCTCAATCTCCGGTGATGATTCATGTGCATAATGCGGATCATTCTCCAGCGATACTTTCAAATCTGCTTCTTTGCCTTTTACAAGCGTTTCGTAGCACTTTTTTAATTCTTCAGCAGAATAACATGCCCCGTAATATCCATAAAACAAAGCAAGCTTGTCCCATATCTCCTGCGATGATTCATCCGTGTGAATATCGACCAGTGTTCCATAGAGGTCAAACACGTAATTGTCGTATTTCTCCGGCAATATAGCCTTATTTAATTTTTCTCCCACTCTTTTTCTCCTCTTTTGTTTTTTATACCTAACCTGCTTTTATTATACCGAATATTGTACAATTTTAAATAGTAAAGTTTGCATTTTATTTCATGCAACATATATTATGCAAGTTTTTTCCTTAACTTTCCCAGAATACGCCGTTCCTGACGAGAAACTGCAACCTGATTTGTTCCAAGAATCTGCGCGACTTCTGCCTGCGTGTGATTTTGCATATAGCGCAGGGAAATCAGACGTACTTCCCCTTCATCAAGCTCATCCATCACCTGTTGTAATGCAATCCGGTTCAAAATAGGGCCTTCAAACGGTTTCTTATCCTCCAGCTGGTCCGCGATCGTCAATGCTCCCGCACTGTCCTCCCCTGCAACAGGCTTTGAAATAGACTCCACACCAACCGAAGATTCCATCGCTACCACCAGGTCTTCATAAGATAACCCTGTTTCTCTTTGCAATTCCTCAAGCGTGGGATCTTTATTTTCAGTCTTTTTCATTTTTTCTTTGACAATTGCAATCTTTCTTGCGTTCTCCTTCACCTGACGGCTTATATGAATCATATTATCATCACGCAAAAAGCGCCGGATTTCCCCCATGATCATTGGAACCGCATAAGTAGAGAACGAATATGGAAGCTTCGGATCAAATTTATCAATTGCCTTGATCAGCCCGATAGCCCCAATCTGTGTCAGTTCCTCTTCCTCCACGCCTCTTCCCTGAAATCGTTTTGCCACCATATAGACAAGCCCCATATTCTCCGACACGAGGGCATCTCTGATTTTCCGGTCTCCCTTTTGTGCCTCCACTATGGCTTTACGCCAGTGTTCCTCATTTGCATACTCCTTACTGTTCACTCTCCCTTTCTATGTATTTCCACATCACTACTTTCGTTCCCACGCCAAGCTGCGAGCACACTTCCACCTTGTCCATGAAAGCTTCCATAAAAGTAAATCCCATACCGGAACGCTCCAGTTCCGGCTTTGTCGTATAAAAAGGATTTCTCGCCTGTTCAACATCCGCAATTCCTACTCCGTGATCTTCCACCGTTACGACCAACTGTTGTCCCTCACGGTCACAACGCAACTCCACCGAATCCTCCCTATTTTCATTTTCATTTTCATTTTCATATCCGTATCCATGAATGACTGCATTGGTTACTGCCTCCGACACAGCCGTCTTCACATCCGATATCTGTTCTAGTGTCGGATTCATATCCGTCATAAAAGCCGTTACCACCATTCTTGCAAGACTTTCATTTACTGATTTTGCATCAAACATCACCTGCATATGATTCTGTTCTGCCATAATTATTCCCCCTCTCTGCCGGCTTCCACCGGAATAATCTGCGCCAGACCTGATTTATCAAATATTTTCTGTGCACGCTCTCCAAGATTTCTTGCACAGATTTCTCCCCTGTGCATATCCATGGTCTTTTTTCGCCCTATCAGGACGACAATCCCGGAGCTGTCCATAAAATCTGTCTCGGCAAAATCAAAAATCAGTTTTCGCACATGCCAGGAATCAATAAGAAAATCGATTTCCCTGCTGATTGTTTTTGCGATATGGTGGTCGACTTCTTTTGGCATTGGTACAATCAGTTGTTCTTTTGTAATCTGATATTGTAATTCCATATTGGTCCTCCTCCCAAAAATTTACTATAAAGAAAAAAGAGACCTCACAGCCTCGCGCCATGACGTCTCTTTTGTTAAATCGTTATTTTATTATGTCGCAATTATCCTTTATTCCTGTGCATCCACATAATTCTGTGAAGTTCTCGCACGTTCTGTTCCCGGATAATTATCTACCACATACTGGTAATACTGTTTTGCTGTCTCAAGCTTGCCATTCTTTCGATATGCCTGTGCCAGATAATATGCAGCGGAACCGTCCCGGAAGTCTTCCTGTTTCTTGACAACCTTCTTCAGATCCTTGATCGCATCATCATAATTACCTCTCTGGTAGAACCGGTATCCTTCCTGATACAGCCTCTCAAGATACTGTCCCTGCACTTTATCATTCAAATCATTATAAATGGTTTTTGAACTCTTTGACAGATAGGATGTATCCACTTTTTCCAAAGTCTCTCCCGTCGCAATCACATCATTGTCCGCATAGGAAACATATGCCTTAAGCAATCGCTCGTAGGATTTGATCTGGTCTGCAACTTTTGCATTATTGTTTGTCTCTTCCTCAAGTTTGTCCTGCAGATCAGAAATCTGTTTCTCGAGATCTTTGATTTCCTGTCCCTTAGTAGAAATCGTATCACTCGCATCTGCCACCTGTGCTCTTGCATCTTCCATCGCACGGCTACGCACATTCGGAACAACAAGAAAAGATGTCACAGCGGTACCGACCAGCAATCCGATCACAATATATACCAGCGTTGCACCAATGGATGTCTCCTTGAAACGCCTCGGCATAATAATGGTCTCATTTCCACTCTGATAAGAGATCAAATCATCATTTTTTGGCTTTTTCGAAGGGTTTCTTTCCTTTAATCTAGTATTAACTTCTTTCAAATACCGCAGAGTTGTGGTGTTATTTGCATCAATCTTCCCAGCATTGCGAAGTGTCTTCTTTGCCAGCTCCAACTTGCCATCCTGGATGTATAACAGTGCAAGAAGCTGGTGTCCCTTGACCAGTTTCGGGTTTAAAGACAATACCTTTTTCAACTGAATAATTGCAAGGTCTCTGCTATCCTGTTTACAATAATGTAAAGCCTGATTATATTTTTTAATAGTCTGATTTACCGCATCCAGTTGTCCCCGGTTCTTCTGAATTTCATCCAGATAACGGTTCGCGATATTATTCTGTGGCTGATAGCTGCGGCTGATCACCCACTCACTCAGCGCTGCAACCGTCTCACCCATTTCACAGTAAACCAGTCCCAGTAAATTTCTCGCATCAATGTTGTACTTATTAAATTTAAGACTGTTCTTCAGGCTGATGACCGCACTCGATAAATTACGTACGCTCGCCTGTTCCAGTCCTATGTTGTAATATGAATTGGAAATGCGTATCACTCGGTGAAACACTTCCAGGTCCGCTCCACAGGACGGACAGTGCCGCGCATTGCCAGCTTCCATTCCACATCTATAACAAATCATATGAACCTCTCTTATGTCTGCAATACTGCCTATCGGTTACCATTTTCTTTTACATCACGTAAAATTTCCGTGATAATATCGGTCACATCTGTTAAATCGTGATTATATATAGCAGATTCTGCTTCTTCCACTTCAAGACTCGGTTCGAAATTTTTCAATTCTTTCTCAAAATTTATCATTTTCGTTCTCCTTTTGCCCAGGCCGACACTATATTCTTTGTAACAGATGCCGCGAAGGATATCGCGACATCTGTTGGCATTCTTCATTATAATATAGTGACTTTTTTATGCAAGTAAATTTCTATAAAGTTTTTAGAAAAATATCGCAAAAAGCGACGTAATTCCTGCAAATCTACTTCATCTGGGCAAGACGCTGCTCAACCTGAGCCATCATCTGTTCATATTTTGCAAGCTTGTCTTTCTCTTCCTGTACTTTTTCAGGCTTTGCATTGTTTAAGAATTTCTCATTGGAAAGCATTCCCTTAGAACGTGCAAGTTCCTTTGTCAGCTTATCCTTTTCTTTGTTGAGACGCTCTTTTTCCTTCTCAAAGTCTACAAGATCTTCTAATGGAAGATAAACAACAGCACCAGGGATCACAACAGATACCGCATCCTCTCCGATTCCATTCTTGTCTGCCTGTACTGTAATCTCGCTTGCAGAAGCAAGATTTACGTATACTTCTTTGTTCTCTTCAAACGTATTGCGAAGGTCAGCATCCTCAGAAGTAATGAACAGTTTTGCCTTGCGTGAAGGTGGAACATCCATCTCTGTACGAACATTACGGATGCCTTTTACGAGATCTTTGCAGTGCTCGATTGCAGCTTCCT
>URYB01000143.1 GCA_900552085.1 uncultured Lachnobacterium sp. | reverse complement strand
GCTTGGTTTCAAACAGTAGCCTGACACCTTCACGTATGGTTTCTGTTATGGTCTGGTCGTTTTGGTCTGCACGCTGCTTTAACTGCTCAAATTCTTCATCGGTAAAGCGGATGGATATTTTACTCGACTTAGGCTTTTCTGCCTTCGGTCTTCCCATCTTTGCCAAATCAGCGTACCTCCCTTCAACCATCCTCATTATACTTTTTGTCCTACAACATGTCAAGGTTTTTGTCCTGCAAAATCTCCTAACCGAATCTTATGAATTGTTGAGTTTTATGTACTCTTCAACTTTTTCAAGATCCACAAGCGCTATCTTATCAACATGTACAACCGCATCGGAATTGTTCGCCAGATCAGTAAACTTCCTCTCGCTCATGCTATACAGTTCTGCGCCTTCTTTATACCTAACATATTTCTTTGTTGAGTATCTTTGCGTCCGCAGGAGAACAATAGAAAAGACATCACTCGGCACATAAAAGACCATATCGTTATAGATGCACTTAACGAGGCTCTCTTCATCTTTCTCTTTCGCCATAGGCTTATGCTCCTCTCGCTATAATATTTCATGGCTAATCAGCCAATAAAGGCGCACTTATCCCCTAAACCATATTTCTTAACCGCAAATGCGCTTTTATTGACCGACAAACCTTTTCTTTTAAAAAAATACTTTGCAGTGATCCTGGGTACAGATCACATTGGAATTCCACCAGCTTCATCAGCCCCCACTCTCCGGGGAAGTAACTTTAACTAAGGAACGCATCATCGCCATAGGATCCCCAATCCCATTCTCAGCAACATATACGACGCTCCACAGCTCATAGAGAAATTCGCTTTTCTTCCTAAATATAAGAGCCGCATCATGGCGTACTTGCTGTTTGGCTTAACGCTCCGGTTGTTCTGCAAAGTACAACAATATTCAGTTTTCAAAGTTCAGTGCCACCGTTACGGTGGTAATTCCTGACGCCGGACTTGTCAGCCCGAAAGGTACATAAGTGACACCTGCAGCTGCTACACCGCTTTTAGGCTTATGCACCTTATGAGAATGACAAATAATAAATAATGAAGGCGATAGGAATCAGGAGTTATCGTTATAGTTGATTATTCCTTAAAGTTCATTACTGCGTTATCGAGGATAACGCCAACATCCCCGAGAAGATTGTCAAAGTCAAACATATCGGGGCTGAAGCCTATAGCCTCTGACAAGGCCATTATCTCTTTGTTCAACTTATAACGCATAAGCCTGTCATAGTGCGCTCTCACATCAAACAGCGCAACAATATTGCCGGTAATAGCTGGCCTGATGAGATCAGCCTCCGGCGGAGTATATTTACGCCTCTTCACTTTCACTTGCCGCTCCTTTCCTCAATTCTTTAATCGCCTTCGATTTTGTAGATTTTACTGTCTCGTACTCAATGCCCAGCTCGTTAGCGATTTCCTCAAGCGTCATATCCAGCAGGTAATACATAAGCTTTCGTTTCTGTAATTTGGGGAGCAATTTTGCAAGGCGCTCATCTCCAATGAAGACATCCTTGCCCCGTACCGTCATTTTTACTGCGTACAGGTTGTCATGCTCATCTTCATGCATCATCATCGACGGATCAATCTCACCGCCGCCAAAATGAAGGATCAGGTACTGTGCCTGTTTGAATACCAGGTTGTGTGCTGCTCTACCGATCACCTCCTTGCAGTAACAGTCAAACCTGTCCCTTAAACTCCCATCTTTATCTTTTGGATCGAATTCATAGCCGCTCATAGTTATCCTTTCTACGATTGGCTCCTGATTCCGTCCTTCATTACAGAGAAGTATTTTCGAGGTCCAAATGTGGGTATAAATTTTGAAAAAAATTATTTTTCTTTCAAAGCTTTACATTTAGACTTTATTATTATATAATTAAAGTGCGTTAGTTTCGAGGAGGTGATGCAAAATGTCAAAACTTCGAGAACAAAGAATTGAAATGCTAAAAGAAATGGCCGAGAAGACCGGCGGCATGATCACAACATCCCAGATAGAAAAAGCAGGTATCAGCCGTGTACTGATACCCACCTTTATTGATGAAGGCATTCTTGTAAAAGAAGCCCGTGGAATATATTATTATGCAGATGAGTTCCCGGATGATCTCCAGATCATACAGGCGAACAACCCAAGAGTAGTTTATTCCTATGGCACTGCCCTTTACCTTTGGGATATGTCCGACCGTACTCCCCATGTATGGGATGTCTCCGTGCCACAGGGATTTAATGCAACCCGGTTAAAAAAGGACAATAAGAATATCAGATTACATTATATAAATGCCGATAAATGGAGTGTTGGCATTACAGAGACCTTGACACCGGACGGAAACAATGTCCGTCTGTATGATAAGGAAAGATGTATAATTGACCTGATCAAGAAAAAAGACAAGATAGATAAGCAGTTATATCTGCAGGCTCTGCACGAATACTTTAATGACCGAACTAACGACCATGTGCAGCTTATCAGATATGCTAAGATCTTCCATATAGAAAGACCTGTCCGAGATTACATGGATATACTGACAGGCTGAAAGGAGCACACCACAGATGAAAACACCGGAGCAGCTTAAAGGCGCGATCCGCAATATAGCCAAAGAGAAAGATCTTCACGCTCAGGAAGTATTACAGATTTTTATGTTCGAGCGTATTCTGGAGAGATTATCCCTCTCTCCATATAAAAAGAACTTTGTCCTTAAGGGCGGTCTGTTGATTTCTTCCATGATTGGCATTTCTGAAAGAACCACCATGGACATGGATACAACTGTTCGTGGAATAGATATGGACGAAGAAAACATTGAAAAAATCGTAAAAGAGATCTTCGACATTGATACCGGAGACGGAATCATCTTCCGTTTTGAGAAGATCGAGCCTATCCGTGAAGATGATGATTATAACAATTTCCGAGTTCACTTTGTTGCAGAGTACGGCAAGATAAAGAACAAAATGAAGATTGACATCACCACCGGGGATGAGATCACACCTGCAGCTATCGAGTATTCTTTTCATACCATGTTCGATGAAAAGGACATTGATGTATATGCCTATACTTTGGAAACGATCCTTGCAGAAAAATATGAAACAGTTATCCGCAGAGGCATCGGGAATACCAGATCAAGGGACTTCTATGATCTGTATGTTCTCTTCCATCTTTACAGGGATTCCATCAATCCGGCACATTTCAGATTGGCTGTAGAGCATGCTGCCAAGAAAAGAGGATCCTTTGAACTTTTGAAAAAATATGAATCCATCTGCGCTGATGTAAAAGCAGAAGAATCTCTGGCAAATGACTGGAGCAATTACATTGCCGACGAGACATATGCAGCCAGGCTCTCATTTGATGAAGTGGTCGATAATGCTATTGTAGTCGGAAAATATCTTGAGAACATTCCGGAAAATAATTGACGTCATGCTCCTGCTCTGCTAACATGACCTCAGTTCAAATTATATAAGACACCAAAACTGCTACTATTACCGGTGCATCCGTGCGCCCGTACTGTGGCAGTTTTTTATTTCCCTTTATATCCCCACAGTACAAAAGCATAAGAGCAATCGCCGGATACGGCGTTATGGGTTCAAAGCCGCCTGCCCTATGGCAGTCTGAACCCGCAAATCCCAAGGGATTTGCAAGAAGAATACCAAGCATTGGATGTGTCATGACACATCCACATTTGCTGAACATTTTTCCGGCTGAAAAAATGGCGCAAATGAGCTTGCAAGGGGATACTCCCCCTGACCCCCGTCAACGCAGAAGCTGCAATTTTACTCATGCAAAAAAATGCAGTTCTGCTAAAAAACAACAAATGCCGGACACGGCAATTTAGAAAGGAAGTGCCCTATATGAGCAGAGAACGTGATCGCAAGATACCCATCCAGGTGTATCTGAGCGAAAATGAAAAATATGTCCTCGATGAAAAAATCAAAGAATCCAAAATGCGGAATATATCTGAGTATATCCGCCACCTGATCCTATACGGTTATGTCTATGACATCGACTATAACGGGTTGAAGGAATACAGCTACCAAATAGCCGCTCTCGGCAGAAACATAAACATGATCAGAGAGAGGATTATGAAAACAGGGAACGCTTACGAAGAAGATCTAAATGAGATAAAGGAGCTGATGGATAAGATATGGCATACACACGAATCCATGCTATCAAAAGTACCGTTGCAAAAGCTGTAGCTTACATTTGCAATCCGGATAAGACAGAGCAGCAACTGCTCGTTGATTCGTTTGGCTGTAGTCCCGAAACTGCCAGGCATGACTTCGAGTACGCACTTTCCCGGACGAAGCAATCCGACAAAAATCAAGCTTATCATCTGATCCAGTCTTTTGCAAAAGGCGAGGTGTCTCACGAAGAAGCACATCGCATCGGAATCGAACTTGCTGACAAACTGCTCGGTGGCAAATACTCCTATGTTGTCGCAACCCATACCGATAAAGGTCACCCACATAATCACATTATATTCTGCGCCGCCGATAACATAGATCACAAAAAATACAATGCCTGCAAGAAAAGCTATTATCATATCCAGCAGCTCAGTGATGAATTATGCAAGGAACATGGTCTTTCCATCATCGAGCCAAGCGGCAGAAAAGGTAAAAAATACGTTCAGTGGAAAGCTGAGCAGGAAGGTACATCATGGAAAAAGCGGCTTCAGGAAGATATAGACGAATGCATTAGAATCGCCAAATCCTACGAGGACTTTTTGCGCCTAATCAAAGAAAAAGGCTATACAGTTACCGGTGAAAAAATCGGTGATCCTCACGCAAAATACATAAAGTTCACTGCCCCAGGACAAGAGCGACCTGTGCGTGGCAGCTTCCGAAATTTTGGAGCAGGATATACAAAAGAAGAAATCAAAGACAGGATTGAGAGCCCAGAGAAATGGCAGAACATAGAACAATTCACCCAAGACGCAACATCTTCAAAAGCCACAGAAAACACAGAAGCTCCAAAGCAGAAATCACGGATCAAGATACCAAAGAAGGATATCATCACCAGAACCGGTGCAAGCAGAACGCTCATAGATACCTCTGGAGAAAAATTTCAAAACAGCCCCGGTCTCCAGCACTGGGCATCGGTCAAGAACCTCAAGACCGCCGCTGCCAGCTATGCCGCCGCAGATAATCTTTCTCAGCTTCAGAAGCAAATTGACAAAAAGACAGCCGAGGCAAAATCTGCCCGTACTGAGCTTGTAGAGCTGGAGCATCAAATGAAAAAAATCTCCGAACTACTCCTTTATGCGGAACAGTACAGGGACAATAAACCTTTTCAGGAAAAATACAAGAAATCCAGGGACCCGGACAGATACCTTCGTATGCATGAAACTCAGCTCATTCTATATGACGGTGCTAAAAGAATGCTTCAAAAGATGGGACTTGACCCAAAATCTGTCGAGCCGTCAGAGATACGTGCCGACTATGAAGCCATGCTTACTCGAAAAACAATTCTTGAAAAGACATACAAATCTGCAGAAAAAGAAGCCCAAAATATGCAGCAGAAACTCAACAATGTTGAGCAGTATCTTGGCAAAGATATTTCAAAAGAACAAGCCACAGAACATGCACCCAGGCATGTTGGTATCTGAAATCAGGCAGAAATTGTGATTATCATTTTTATATATCTTATCCTAAAACAAACGGAGACTACCAAGATGATCGGCAGTCTCCTTCTTCTTTTGCCTCCGAAGACTTTTTATTGACTGTTGCTTTTAAAACATCCGAAAGAACCAGAGCCTTTTCTATATCTCCATCAACGCTGATCTATCCATCCTCAAGTGCCTTTACGGCATCAATCTTTCCGGTTACAAGATCTATGAGCGTTTCTGCGCCTGTGCGTATCCTGCAGTCATTGTCATAATACTCGTAAGGTTCTACTGCGACTTTATCCTTATCGAGTTCAACATAGAACGCCCCTTCGTCCTCTCCTTCAATGTCGATCTCAATGGCAGCGTGTTCCTTTACAGCTCCCTTATCAATCTTTTCAACCACCTTTTTTACTTTCTTGACTAGCTCTTCGTAAGTCATGTTCGTTGCCTCCTTTAAATTCTTTGTTAATATGTATCATTAAATTTTGCGCATCTTTGTTAACCTTTCTGGCCGATTCCTCAAATACCTTCGCCTGTCTCAACACGAAAAGCATCTGATGTTTTATATGGCGGTAATCCCTGTCCTTTAAGGTCTCATTCACATTATTAAATCTGTGAATACAATCCTTGCACTGATTTTCAGCCCTTTCTGCGTCCTTTCGAAGATCTGTACCAATCTCGCCTAATGTATCTGCAAGTTCACGTAATCTGCGAAGTTTTGACAGAACGCCATAATAATCCGCAGTAATCTTCTTTAGTTTGAACAGCATCCTTATACAGATTATCTCGTTTTTTATCAATTCTATCACTTATCATTTCATTTAACGGACTCGTTTCAGTGGGTCAACGCTTTTTTACAGATTAAAGAAAGAAACTGCATCCGCCAGATGCTCATTTATCGCCCGCATCTCTTCAGTCTGGGCCTGAGTATCCGTACATGCACCTGTAACAGTAGCGCAGCTTGCCGATACTTCCTGTGCACTGGCACCCAGTTCCTCAGAAATTGCTCCCAAATCTGTTGTCGCATTCGTAAGTTCATTTTTTATGCGATCCAGTTCTCCCGCCATTTCCGAAATTGCCGCTATTCCATTCACACTATCATTAACAGCTCCGGATAAAACAGTAAATTTGCCCTGTGTCTCTGTAATGTATTCCCGTTCAGCTTCGATAATACTCCTAACCTTTTCTGCAACGCTTACAGTCTCATTGGATATAGATGTTATCTTCTGCACAATACCGTTGATCTTTGATGCATTTTCGGAACTGCTTTCTGCAAGATCTTTAATGCTC
>URYB01000142.1 GCA_900552085.1 uncultured Lachnobacterium sp. | reverse complement strand
GGTTCTGGTGCTTGTATCACCGATTCTGCCATCAAAAAATAATTTTGTAAAAGCGTTGCGAAAAAAATTCCCGGAAATCAGTACGGTTGTCATCAATGTCAATGACCGAAAGACAAGCATGGTTTTGGGAGAACGCAACATTATAATTTACGGAAAAGGATTTATTGAGGATGAATTATGCGGCTGTACATTCCGCATTTCACCGACGTCCTTTTACCAGGTAAACCCGCAGCAGACCGAGCGTCTGTACAAGAAAGCCATTTCCTGTGCAAAACTGACAGGAAAAGAGACTGTGATTGACGCATATTGCGGAACCGGAACGATTGGACTGATTGCAAGCAGCAAGGCTAAGAAGGTCATTGGCGTGGAACTGAACCGTGATGCAGTCAAAGACGCCATCACCAATGCTAAACGAAACAATATTCATAATGTTACGTTTTATAATGAAGATGCAGGTAAATTCATGGTGGAGATGGCGCGAAATGGACAGAAAGCGGATGTTGTCATCATGGACCCGCCGCGTACCGGAAGTGATGAGGCATTTTTGTCTTCGGTTGTGCAGCTGGCACCGGAGAAAGTGGTCTATGTATCCTGTGGACCGGATACATTGGCAAGGGATCTGAAGTATCTGACAAAGCATGGATATCGGATGAAAGAATGCTCTCCATATGATATGTTTCCATTTACGAGACACATAGAGACGGTGGTTGTCTTATATCGGATGAACAAGTAACAGTTCATTTCCGAAAAAGCACAGTTTAAAAAAGTAAAGTTGATTGCGGCCAAAAAGGAAATCACGATTGCAACATTGGACACCGGAATCAATAATTATACGGACGGAGTCGGTGCCATTGCAGATGCATATGGAAAAATCGTGTCCGGAAGCATCAGCCTGGCAAGTGGAAGCAAGGACCTGCTGGATGGTTCAGTAACACTGAAAGATGGGGCATCGGACTTGTATGATGGAATCTCATCAAATTATTCAAATAATAACAGGAATAAATCTTGACTTTCGTTTTCGATGCCAATAAACTTGATGGTAGTTGATCAAACGAGAGGGGATTTTATTGTATGAACGAAAGAGAAAAACTTAAATCACGATTGGGATTTATCCTGCTTTCGGCAGGGTGTGCCATCGGAATTGGAAACGTGTGGAAATTTCCATACGCAGCAGGCCAGGGAGGTGGCGGCGCATTTGTGCTGTTCTACCTCCTGTTTCTGTTGCTTTTGGGACTTCCGATCATGACCATGGAGTTTGCGGTTGGACGCGCCAGCCAGAAGAACCCGGTAAAAGCCTATCAGGCATTGGAAAAGCCGGGGCAGAAATGGCACATCCATGGTTATATTACATTGATCGGCTGCTATCTGCTGATGATGTTTTATACCACAGTAACCGGCTGGATGCTTCATTATTTTTATCTCAGCGTGAGCGGACAGTTCGCGGGACTGGATGCACAGGGGGTATCGGATCAGTTTACGGAAATGCTCGGAAAACCGCAGATCATGGGATTTTGGATGGTTGTTGTGGTATGCGCAGGCGTGTTTGTGTGTTCGCGAGGTCTGCAGAATGGGCTTGAGAAAGTGACAAAGGTCATGATGACAGCGTTACTTTGCATCATGGTAGTACTTGCCATCAACAGTTTCTTTATGGATGGAGCAAAAGAAGGACTGGCATTTTATCTGGTTCCGGACTTTGGCAGAATGAAAGAAATCGGAATTGTGAAAACAATCACAGGAGCCATGAATCAGGCATTTTTCACCTTGAGCCTGGGTATTGGAGCGATGGCGATATTCGGAAGTTATATCGGCAAGGAGCGCTCGCTGCTGGGAGAGTCTTTAAATATTGCTGTGCTTGATACATTTGTGGCGATTACAGCAGGACTCATTATTTTCCCGGCGTGTTTTACCTTTCATGTGGATCAGACATCCGGACCAAGCCTGATTTTTATTACTCTGCCAAATATTTCTAATCATATTCCATTGGGTAGATTATGGGGAAGTCCGTTTTTTCTGTTTATGTTCTTTGCTGCCTTTTCGACAATTCTGGCCGTGTTTGAGAACATTATTTCCTGTGGAATGGAACTGACCGGATGCAGCAGAGGAAAGTCCTGTGCGGTAAATTTGATTCTGATTATCGTATTGTCACTTCCATGTGTGCTTGGATACAATTTGTGGCAGTGGAGCGGTTTAAATGTCTTTGGCGGAACGGTTCTGGATCTGGAAGATTTTCTGGTCAGCAATCTGTTTCTTCCACTTGGTTCTCTGGTATATCTGCTTTTCTGCGTCAGCAAATATGGCTGGGGATGGAACAATTATACGAAGGAAGCCAATACCGGAAAAGGTCTGAAGATACAAAAATGGATGCGGGGATATATCACCTACATTTTGCCGCTGATCATTTTATTTATCTTTGGATTCGGCATTTACGACAAGTTCTTTGCAAAATAAAACAGAATTTAATTATTGAAATGGAGGCAAAATGCATATGTATCAGGCAGATCAGTCACGTTACGAGACAATGAAATATCACCGCTGCGGAGCAAGCGGATTAATGTTGCCGGAAGTTTCTTTGGGATTCTGGCACAACTTTGGAGATACCGGGGTCTATGAGAATATGAAGCAGATGTGCTTTACCGCATTTGATCATGGGATTACGCATTTTGATCTGGCAAACAATTATGGACCACAGCCGGGAAGCGCAGAGACGAATCTTGGAAAAATCCTGCGGGAAGAGCTTGGCGCATACAGGGATGAGCTGATTATCAGCACGAAAGCTGGATTTGATATGTGGCCGGGACCTTATGGGGACTGGGGAAGCCGTAAATATCTGATTGCAAGTCTGGATCAGAGTCTGAAACGTCTGGGATTGGATTATGTGGATATTTTCTATCACCACCGCATGGATCCTGAGACACCGCTGGAGGAAACGATGGGAGCATTGAATCAGATCGTAAAAAGCGGAAAAGCGTTGTATGTGGGACTGTCAAATTATGACGGAGAGACGATGAAACGTGCGGCAGAGATACTTGAAGAATTGCATTGTCCGTTTGTAATCAATCAGAATTCTTATAATATATTCAACCGTACCATTGAGCGCAACGGACTGAAACAGGCGGCGGCCGAACAGAAGAAAGGAATTATTTCCTTTAGCCCGTTGGCGCAGGGAATGCTCACAGATCGCTATTTAAACGGGATTCCAAAGGATAGCCGCGTGAACACCGATGGTCGTTTCCTTCACGCAGATCAGTTCAGCGAGGAGCGTCTGGCAAGCATCCGCCAGTTGAATGCGATTGCAGCAGCCAGAGGAGAAAGTCTGGCACAGATGGCCTTGAAATGGGTAATTCGCGACGGTGCTGTAACATCCGTGTTAATTGGAGCTTCCCGTCCGCAGCAAATTCTTGAAAACCTCAAAGTTCTTGGAAGTGCAGATTTCACGGAAGAAGAACTGCGTGAAATCGATGCATGCTCGTTAGAGCTTTAAAATCTGCTGACAGAAGGTGTGGAGCTGATACGCTGACAGCAGGACAAAGCGGGTTTGGACATCGTCCAGCGAATAGCCAAGGTCATCTTTTAAGATGCGTAAGCGGTAATTGATCGTATTCCGGTGACAGAACATATGCTGCGCAACTAATTGTACACTGCCCCCGTATAGCAGGTATTCATGCAATGTTTCTGTTAACATCGTATGGTGCTTTTGATCATAATCCATGACTGTGCCAAGGTATTCGCGGATGTAGTTCTTCATCAGACCGGTATCTTGAATTTCGAGCAGGAGTTTATAAAATCCAAAATCATTATAATGGAAAAAGCGTTCATTGGAACATGCAGCCATTTGTGCTGCGGAGACAGCGTGCAGGTAAGCTGTGCGCAGTTTTTTTATGTTCGTGCACAGACTGCCACAGCCACTGTGGAATTCCAGTTCCGGAAAATGTGCATGCAAAGAGGCTGGAATCTGCCGGCAGGCGGTCGAAGTCTGCATGGAGGTACAGAAAATCACAATCGTGCTTTCCTTCCCGGCGCAGATATGGTAGTTGCCGAAACGTTTGCATGCGCTGTGTAAAAGGCGCAGGGCACTCTGCGAAAGCGTTGTATCAATATAGAGAACCTGCAGATTGTCATCCATAAATCCGGCATCGGTAAGAATGGAAAGGGTGCTTTCGGACATTTGGTCTTCGAACAGAATCGTTTCAAAAGCTGCGGTCAATTTATCATTGTTTCGCACATCTTCAAAAATGCGGTTGTAGTAATTGTGCGTAATATCAAAAATTTTCGTTTCCCACGGCATCGTAAAAAGGGGAAAATGATGCTCATGACAAAGCTGCAGAATTTCTTCGGAGATATCGTCTTCGAAGATGTATTTTCCTGTATTGATGATAAGACCACTTGTTTTGTGCGATATTAATTCTATAATAAATTTTTTGAGCCAGTCTTTGTCTTCGGAGGAAGTGACACCTGTAGTGATAATGAGTTCGCCGCCATTTAAAAAGGTGGAGGTGGTGATATCTTCGGAGATGTATACCCAGTTGATTGTGTGGTCCAGATCGTCTGCGCCCGCCAAAAGATGCAGATGATACAGGTCTTTGGTAGTCTGATACAGTTCTTTTAAGAAAACAGCCATTTTTTCTTTCCTTTCAATTTCATGTTGTATGTTGGGACTTTTGCCATGCCTGACGCAGCCGGCAGAAGTCAAACACACAACATGAGTATGAAAGAAAAAATGGCTGTTGTCAAGAAAGAACTGTGCTGACAGCACAAAGAACGCCCTGTATTTTGTGCCGCAGACCTATGGAAACCGCACAACAATTGTGCAATTATATATGCAACGAAAACACAGAACGACAGGGAGGACAAACAAATGTTAAGAACAGACTTACCAAAAATTATTACAGATACATTACCAGGACCAAAGGCTGCAGAAATTATTAAGAGAAGAGAGAACGTAGTACCATCCGCAATCCGCTGCGGTTATCCCGTTGTAATCGATCGCGGCGAGGGCGCAATGATCGAGGATGTCGATGGAAACAAATTCCTTGACTGGATCGGCGGTGTCGGCGTACTGAACATTGGATTCTCACAGCCAGAGGTTGTAGAGGCAGTCAAAGCACAGGCAGATAAATATTTACACGGCATGTTCAATGTTGTGACCCATGAGGGCTATGTAGCACTTGCAGAAAAGCTTTGCAGCATTGCACCTGTAAAAGGAACCGAGAAGAAAGCATATTTCGCAAACAGCGGTGCAGAGGCAGATGAGAACGCAGTTAAGATTGCAAAGAGTTTCACCAAGCGACCAAATATCATCGTATTTTCCGGAGCATTCCATGGAAGAACCCATTACACTATGGCAATGACATCCAAGAAAGCATATGCAAAGGGAATGGGCGAGCTTGCAAATGGTGTGTTCCGTGCACAGTTCCCATACTATTATAGAAATCCGGAAGGAATGCCACAGGATGCTGCTTTGGATTACTATATGAAATCACTGACCGATGTCTTTGAGCAGTGCGCAGCAGCCGATACCATTGCAGCAATTGTTGTTGAGCCATTGCAGGGTGAGGGTGGATTTATCCCGGCACCAATCGAGTGGGTAAAGGCAGTGCGCAAGCTTTGTGATGATAATGGCATTCTTCTTATTGCAGATGAGGTACAGAGTGGATTCTGCAGAACCGGACGGATGTTTGCGAGCATGTACTGGGAAGAGGCAGGCGTACAGCCGGATATTATTGCTACCGCAAAATCTATTGCAGCCGGTGTTCCACTTTCAGCAATCGTTGCAAGAAAAGAAATCATGGAGGCAGCTGCATCGGGAACCATCGGTGGAACATTTTGTGGTAACCCACTGGCTTGTGGGGCCGCATTAAAGACCATCGAGATTATGGAGAGAGATCATCTGGCAGAGCGTTCTTGTGAGATCGGAAAGAAAGTAACCGAGCGTTATCTTGCCATGAAAGAAAAGTACAACTGCATCGGCGATGTCCGTGGACTTGGCGGAATGATCGGTATTGAGTTCGTAAAAGATAAAGAGACCAAGGAGCCGGCACCGGAGCTGACAGCAGCAGTGATCAACACATGTGCAAAAAACGGCTTGCTTGTAGAGGGCGCAGGAACTTATAATAATGTTATCCGTTTCCTTGCACCACTGGTAATTACCGATGAGCAGCTTGCAGTAGGACTGGATATTTTTGAAAAAGCAGTAGTGACTGCTATGGAGGGATAAAATGAGTGATATTGCATTTAAGTATTTTCTTCCGGTAAACATTGAATTTGGTTCCGGAAAAGTAGCGAAAGCAGGAGAACTGACAAAGCCATATGGAAAGAAAGCGCTGATTGTCACAGGACACAGCAGTGCCAAAAAGTCAGGACTTTATGATAAAGTAAAAGACAGTCTCAAAGCAGAAGGAATCGATTCGGTTCTGTTTGATAAAGTTGCACAGAATCCGCTGACCACGACGGCAGCGGAAGGAGCCGCATTTGCAAAAGAAAATGGTTGCGATGTCGTTGTGGCCATCGGTGGCGGAAGCATTATGGATTGTGCCAAGGCGATTGCATTTCTCGCCGTAAATAATGGCGATGTGAGTGATTACATTTTTGGCAAAAAAGCCAGCGATACCGCGCTTCCGATTATTCTGATCCCGACAACCTGTGGCACCGGATCGGAAGGAAATGGTTTTGCAGTGCTGACCAATCCGGACAATGGAGACAAGAAATCGCTCCGCTGCAATGCAATCGTAGCAAAAGTGTCCATCGTGGATCCGGAGTGTATGATGACGATGCCAAAGCATGTACTGGCATCCGTAGGTTTTGATGCACTGTGTCACAACATGGAAGCATATACATCAAAGATTGCGCAGCCGTTCACGGACGCATTAAGCCTTTATGCGGTGGATCTGATTGCCCATAATCTGGTGGATGTA
>URYB01000141.1 GCA_900552085.1 uncultured Lachnobacterium sp. | reverse complement strand
TCACAATGGGAAGCTGGAAGAAAGCAATGCAGGAAGTTGGATTCAACGGTTTCGTTGAGGCAGGATTAGGTGGAGATATGACCGCTGCTTCCGAGGCTGCTGAGTGGGTAGAAGCATATAAGGAAGGCGAGAAGAAAGTTACTTCATGCTGTCCTGGATTTGTAAATATGGTTCGTTTACATTTCCCTGATATGGCAGACAAGATTTCTACAACAATCTCTCCAATGTGTGCTGTATCCCGTCTGATCAAAGCACAGGATCCGGATGCCGTTACTGTATTCGTTGGACCATGTGTTGCAAAGAAATCCGAAGTTGTTGACCAGAAGATTGAAGGAAACGCAGATTACGTTCTTACATATAGTGAGATGCGTGCCATCATGAGTGCCAAGGGTGTTGAACTTCAGCCTGGCGATACAAGCTATCAGGAGTCTTCTGTATATGGAAAGCGTTTTGCAAACTCCGGTGGAGTTACCGCAGCCGTTGTTGAGAGCATGAAAGAGATGGAAGCTGGTATCGAGCCTAAGGTATGTAAGGCAAACGGTGCAGCAGAGTGTCGTAAGTTCCTGATGCTTATGAAAGCAGGCAAGTTACCGGATGACTTTATCGAAGGTATGGCATGTGAAGGTGGATGTGTCGGTGGACCAAGCTCCTTCAATGATATGATCGTGACAAAGAAATTCCGTGATGAGCTTCTTGGTAAAGCAGACGATCGTCAGATCTTAGACAACTTAAAGAACTATCATATGGAAACATTCTCTATGCATAGAGACTAATGAAAAGAAAATAGTATAGAATATAAAAGTTCAGGAGACCATTTGGACAGTTGTTTGTCCGGATGGTCTCTTTTTTACTGTATGCGATATTTCTTTGGTATTCTCTGTACCGTAAAAGTAAGAATGGATTATTCCGAATGGCTCTTGCAAAAACATATGTTCTGTAATATAATGAAAACAAACATTTGTTCGAAATAATAAATCAGAGAATGAATAAAAACTTGCAGGAGCATAATAAAATGACAAATATCATGCAGATAAATGACATTATGGAAAAGTTAACAATTCTGTCAGATGCAGCAAAGTATGATGTTGCCTGTACTTCCAGTGGTGTGCACAGGGGTGGGGACGGAAAGAATATGGGAAATGCATTTGCAAGCGGCATCTGTCATGCGTTTACCGGGGATGGCAGATGTATTTCTTTACTGAAGATCCTTTTTACCAATGAATGCATTTATGACTGTAAGTATTGCGTGAACCGCTCTTCCAATGACAATCGCCGGGCAACATTTACGCCGGACGAAGTATGTCAGCTTACCGTAGAGTTTTATCGAAGAAATTATATCGAGGGATTGTTCTTAAGTTCCGGTATTATCAAGTCACCGGATTATACGATGGGACTTTTGTATGAGACGCTTTTTTTACTTCGGACGAAGTATCATTTCAATGGATATGTGCATCTCAAGGGAATCCCGGGGGCATCTGCTGATGTGGTGGAGATGGTAGGATATCTTGCGGACCGCATGAGTGTGAACTTAGAGCTGCCGACCGCAGAGGGACTTCGTCAGGTAGCACCGAATAAGGTGAGAAAGAATATTCTTTCACCGATGCGGCAGATACAGAATGGAATCAAAGAAAGCCGTCAGACGCATGGTGTTATCAGTATGAAAAGCCGTGTGTACATTGACGAAAAATCTTATTATAACCAGATGGCAGAGATGCGGGATAGTTATGCAAGATTGCAGGATTATCAAAAAGGTGTGAAGGCAATCCAGCAGAAGAAAGCGGACGCGGTTGCGGAGCAAAGCTGGAATTTCACACAGATGCAGACTGCGGGAACTGTTGCAAAGAAGAATAATGTGGCACAGAATTTCCAGGTTCCCAATAGGAGCATATCACAGATTACGAGGAATCTGTCGCATCCGGATCGTTATTTTGTTCCGGCGGGGCAGAGTACGCAGATGATCATTGGGGCAACCGGAGAAAGTGATTACCAGATTATGTCGGTTACCGAGGCGTTGTATCACAAGTTTGAGATGAAGCGCGTGTTTTATTCGGCATTTATCAATGTCAATGAGGATGAAAGCTTACCTGCGATTGGCAAGAAACCTCCGCTTCTTCGGGAGCATCGACTGTATCAGGCAGATTTTTTACTGCGCTTCTATGGGTTTCAGGCCGACGAACTTTTGTCGGAAAAGAATCCGAATTTTAATGAGCAGATCGATCCGAAGTGCGACTGGGCAGTACATCACCTTGAACTGTTTCCAGTGGAAATCAACAAGGCAGACTATTATACACTTTTGCGTGTGCCGGGGATTGGAACAAAAAGTGCAAAAAGAATTCTTGCAGCCAGAAGGCACGCATCACTGGATTTTTCCGACATTAAAAAGATGGGTGTGGTGTTAAAACGTGCGTTGTACTTTATCACCTGCAAAGGAAAGATGATGTATCAGACAAGGTTGGAAGAGAATTATATTACGCGGCATCTGATCTATAATGAGAAGCCGGCAGAGATGCTTTTGTCGGATGGGACTGCGAGTGGATATGAGCAGTTGTCACTTTTTGATCCACAGTATCATTTGCAGTAAGGAGAGCAGAGAATGTTGATATTACATTGTGAAGATTCGCTGGAAGGGATTTTTACAGCAATCTATGATGCGTTTGTATACAAAAAGCAGATGCAGCAGCCATATAACGATGATATAGAGATTGCGATGGGGGAGGGCTGCCTGACGCTGTTTGCAGAGGAGCGGGAAGTTGTGGTGAATGCAGAAAAAGTAGCCAAGACAGTCCGCACGATACAGAGTCGTCTGGGATTTCGGGATTATCAGACAATCGTATCGGCGCTATGCCATTTTGCGGGAGATCGGGCAAGTGTGGTTCTCGGATATCTTGTGCGGGCATTTGCAGTCGGACATAGTGTTATGGATCATCTTGCAGATCCGTATGTTATGCGTATGATGGAACTGGATCGAAAAGTCGCAAATGAAGAGGACAAGATGCGCGGGTTTCTGCGGTTCCGGGAAGTACATAGTGGAGAAACGTCGGTACTTCTTGCGGAGATAGAGCCGAAATGTAATCTGGTTCCTCTTATGATGGATCATTTTTCGGACCGGTTCCCGAATGAAAATTTTATTATGTATGACTGCAACCGTAAGATCGGTGCCGTGCACGAAGCCTATCATGCCTGTGTGCTGGTATCGGGGGAGAATATTCATATACCGGAGAAAGAAGATGACTATTTCACAGAACTGTGGAAACAGTATTTTACAACTATGGAGATTAAGCCGAGACATAATGAAAAATGCCAGAATAATCTTATGCCAAAGTGGTATCGGAAACATATGCCGGAGATAATTGCGTAGAGCGTTGGTTTGTGCTATTATCTTTAGAAATAGAGTAACTATTCCAAGTGGTTTTGAATAGTTACGAAATGAAAAGATAACAAACAGGAAAGAATGAGGAACAGGTTATGGAATTATGGGACATCTATGATAAAAATAAAGTGCGGACAGGAAGAACCATGGAGCGCAATCATTTTAATCTTGCGGATGATGAATATCATTTGACGGTACTTGGTGTGATCGCACGACCGGATGGACGTTTTCTGATCACAAAGCGTGTGATGACAAAAGCATGGGCACCTGGTTGGTGGGAAGTTTCCGGAGGCGCAGCACAGGCAGGAGAAGAATCCGAAGAAGCTGTACAGCGGGAAATCAAAGAGGAGACAGGATTGGATGTCAGTGGTGCCGATGGCGGATATATGTTTACTTACCACAGAGAGAACCCGGGTGAGGGGGATAATTATTTTGTAGACGTATATCGTTATATTATAGATTTTGATGAGAGTGATCTGCATTTGCAGGAAGCAGAGACGGATGGATATAAGTTTGCGACACTTGATGAGATCAAAGAATTTGCAAAACAGGGAATTTTCCTGCATTATGATAGTATCAAAGAGGCTTTTGAAGTATAGAATCATGGTTCTGAATAGTTACCTTTATCTTTAGTCTTACAAAAAAAGACAACCGGAAATCGGTTGTCTTTTTCTAATCGCGGATCCAATATCTTAATCTAATTACAAAGAAAAAGGTACATAGAAACTTGATTATAAGGCAATTATTTAACTACTACTACGTTAACTGCCTGAGGACCTTTAGCGCCATCAGTAATATCGAACTCTACTGCAGCTCCTTCTTCGAGAGATTTAAAACCCTCCATGTTAAGTCCTGAATAATGTACGAATACATCATGTCCGTCTTCAGCGGTGATGAATCCGTAACCCTTCTGGTTGTTGAACCATTTAACTGTACCTTTGTTCATCGAAAGTACCTCCAATATATTTATGTTGCCATGCAACTAAGCTTAGAATAGCATAACGCTTTGGAAAAGTAAAGCAACAAATTAAAGTTCTTCAAAGGCGATTTCATGCTGTTTCAAGAATTGTTTCACCAGACGGTCCCATTCGTTGTCTAAAGTTTTATCGACAGAGAAAATACGATAGGAAATTCCGGTGGTCAGAGTCAGTTGCTGATTTTGAAAACGGATATTAAAAAATACTCCCGTAATATCATTCCCGGTAAAGGAGCTTTGTATACTCGAAAGTGTCCGTTCGAGATTTTTTGGCGATAAAAGAAGTACAAATTTGAATGAAGAAGGCGTTTTCTTCCCTTTGATCAGATCAAAACAATTGCCACGGAGCAGTGCATAAGGCAAAAAGTCACAATCCGTAATTTCAAGTTCTTCCATTTCTTCGCTGGTATAAAAGTCAGGATGGATATGACCGTCGATCACGTAGGATGCGCCGGATGTAATGACACCTTCCTGTAACAGAAAATGATCAAATGTTTCACTCCGCAAAAATTTATTCATAAAGTCTTTGACATCGGTAAGCTGCAATGCAAGCATAAAATACCTCCCTGTGGATAACGTGTATTTATGCAAATATATTACTACACTTTACGGAAATTTGGTAGGATTTGTGGTAAAATACGAGTAACTATTCAGAACCTCTTAAGATAAGAAATAAACAGTTACAATATACAGATAATAAAGGAGAACAACATGGAACAGAAATTTTTAATAGAATTATTAAAAGAAGCAGTCTCTCCATTTCAGTGTGTGGAAGCTTCTGTGAACCGTTTGAAGCAGGCGGGGTTTGAAGAGATTGCATATGAAGAAAAGTGGAATTTGAAACCTGGTGGAAAGTATGTGTTAAATCATCATGGAACGACGCTGTATGCATTTACCGTAGGTGAAAATTATCACACAGGAGACATGGTTCGTATGGCTGCGGCACATACCGATTATCCATGCATGCGTATCAAGCCAAATCCGGATTTTCGTACGGAGGCATATGCACAGGTCAACGTGGAAGTATATGGGGGTCCGATTTTAAATACATGGTTTGACCGGCCACTGGGCGTTGCCGGACGGGTCGTGCTGCGAAGTGAGGATGTATTTGCACCGCGGACTGTTTTGTATCGTTCCCAAAAGGCGGTACTTACCATTCCGAATCTGGCGATTCATATGAACCGGGAAGTAAATAAAGGTGTGGAAATTAACAATCAGGTCGATCTCATGCCGATTCTGGATGTTCTTCCAAAAGAGGAGACTTCGACCGATTATTTCCTTACTTTTTTAGCAGAAGAACTTGCGGTCGACAAAGAAGATATTCTCGACTTTGAACTGAACACCTATTGCATGGAAGAACCGGCGTACGTGGGTGTAAAAGATACATTTCTGTCATCTCCAAGGCTGGATAACCAGACGTCTGTAGTTGCATTATTGCAGGCATTGATGCAGGGGGAGCGTGCGGATGGAATCAATTTGATCGCATTGTTTGATCATGAAGAAATCGGCAATACAAGTAAGCAGGGGGCCGCTTCCATTTTACTGCATGATATGACACGGCGTATTTTACGCAGCATGGGAGCAGACGCGGAAGAGATAGAACGTATGTTATATGCGTCCATGCTTTTGTCGGTAGATGTGGCACATGGTCTGCATCCAAACCACAGAGGAAAGATGGATATCACAAATCATCCGGTTTTGGGAAGTGGATTCTGCATCAAGGAAGCCTGCTCCCAGTCCTATGCGACAGATGCAGAGGCTGTGGCAATTCTGCGACAGATTTGTGACAAAAACGGAATTGCTTATCAGCGTTTTGTCAACCGTTCCGATGTGCGGGGTGGAGGCACATTAGGTTCTGTCGCATCGACTCTGATGCCGGTAAAGACCGTGGATATCGGAATCCCGCTTCTTGCGATGCATTCGGCAAGAGAACTTATGGGAAGTGCCGATATTGACGCACTTACGGATGCTGTAAAAATGTTCTTTTGCAGCTAAGATCATTACAATCATCAGACCATTTGCAGGGTTACTGATCGCAGTGTTTATCTATGCGTTGGGTGGTGGACTGATTGAAGTACTGATCAGCCCGATTGTGGAGAGTTGTCCGACTGATAATAAAGAAAAAGCGATGAGCCTTCTGCATTCCTTTTATTGCTGGGGACATGTAGGTGTTGTGCTGGTATCTACTGTTTTCTTTGGCATTTTCGGTATTGCAAACTGGAAGATACTTGCATGCATCTGGGCATTGATTCCGGTTATCAATGCATTTGTTTTTGCAAAGGCACCGATTGCGCCGCTGATCGAAGAGGGCGAAAGCGGTATGACAATGCTGGATCTTTGTAAAAGCAAAGTATTCTGGGTGATGATGCTTATGATGCTCTGCGCAGGAGCAAGTGAGCAGGCAGTCAGCCAGTGGGCATCGACATTTGCAGAAAAGGGACTGGGTGTGACAAAGACAATCGGCGATCTGGCAGGTCCTATGATCTTTGCAATCCTCATGGGAAGTTCACGTGCATTTTATGGAAAATTCGGCCATAAGATTGATCTGGACCGGTTTATGCTTGGCAGCAGTGTGTTGTGCATTTTTTCCT
>URYB01000140.1 GCA_900552085.1 uncultured Lachnobacterium sp. | reverse complement strand
TACTTTCTCATAATTATCCTCTCCTTTATACTTTATAAAATTTTCATTTCACATTGCATTCTGTCCGTTCTTTTAAGTATATGTGAGATTAAAACAAACTATAATTCCTTATCATAAATATAAATTGTGTTTTTGAGACTGTCAATAATCTGCAAGCAAAAATTTGTATTTTTTAGGTCTTTGGTACCAAAACAACACTTTATCGCTACCAGTTTCTTTGATAATATATATCGGTGCAACTGTTGCAATATTTAATAACTTTCCCTGATGCTTCTCACACAAAGTCTTGCTTTTACATCCTCTGTATTTTCAAACGTTCCTGCCTGTACATCTTCATTTCTGAAACTTACCGTGATGCCATCTCCTGTAAGATGGAAATAATTATCACTAAAAATGACATCGGCATCTTTGAAATCAAGTGCAACAAATGGTGTAAATGTATTGCTTTTTATCTGAATGGCATAGCCTTCCTTTTCTCTCGTCACCTGAATTTCATATTCCGGTTGTGCAAGTTCAAGATGCTTATATGGAGCGAGCACTTCCACCTCATGAATCTGTTCCGGATATCCTACGATCTGCACATTTGCCTCCACAAAATTTTCATATGCATTCTGGATTGGAATGGTTGCTACGCATTTTGCAGAAAAAGCATCCAGCTCGCCGGATACATCAAATATTTCCTGTATCTCACAGGAAAAATTCTTGCGGCAAAGTGTTCCATGATAAGACACCTTTTCTGTAGTCTCATTTGTCAGATAAAGTTCCACAACCTGCTTTTCTTCATTCACACGAAGACTGCCTGCAATCTGTGCATAGAATTTTCTTGCCATATAATGCAGAGCTTTCCAACGGCCATAGTAGTCAATGCTCGCCCAGGATGCTACCGGCCAGTTATCATTGATCTGCCAGTAAAGCGTTCCCATGCAACGACCACGGTTTCTGCGCCAGTGATCCACACCACTTTTGATTGCAATGCCCTGTAAAATCTGCGTCGCATACAGCAGGCTCTCAAAGTCCTTTGGATACCGGAGATTCTCTGACAGGTAATACAGCATCTTGCCATTTGCAGAATCATTTTTCTGATGGCTCTCCATAACCTTTGAGAAAATATTGCGGTCGCTTTCCTTCGTGTAAGACGCAACTGTCTTTATCGATGGAAACGACTGGAAGCCAAATTCCGAACAGAAACGGAAAAAATATTTCTGATAATCCGTAAAAGGTTTCTGTCCATGCCACACATCCCAGTAATGGGTATCTCCCCGGTTCTCGTCATCCGGATTGTCGAAACATCCACCGGAAGACGGAGACGAACGCCAATAGAACGTATCCGGATCATTTTCTTTTGCCACACGCGGAAGAATCTCTTCAAACAGACGGATATAATCTGCGCGCAGATAATCACTCTCTGTCTGGAAATCGCCCCAGTGATGCCATGCGGACTCAATCTCATTGTTACCGCACCACAGTCCAAGACACGCATGATGCCGGATTCTTCGCACATTATCCTCTGTCTCACGGGAAACATTTTCCACAAAATCATCGTTCACATCATAGACATTACATGCAAAAAGCAGATCCTGCCATACAATCAGTCCGTAGCGGTCGCAAAGATCAAAAAATGCATCCGATGGGAAGAAACCGCCTCCCCACACACGCACACAGTTGAAATTTGCACGCACACAGGATTTTAAAATGTAATCAATCTTTTCCGTCGTAATGTTTGGATATACCGCATCATCCGGAATGTAGTTACCACCTCTGGTAAAAATCTTCACACCATTGACATTAAAGCAGAATTCACTGCCCCACTGATCCTTGTCCTGACTGATGGTAAGTGTACGGAGGCCAATCGTCTTTACAACAGAATCAGTCGTCTCCTTATCTGATGTTTTTTTATCTGATGTTTTTTTACCCAATGTTTTTTCATCTGAAAAAGCCACGGTCAATTGATACAGATTCTGCTTGCCATATCCATTCGGCCACCAAAGTCTCGGCTTTTCTACTACAATCTCTGCTGTCAGAATGCCGTTGGCGCTGTCTGTTGTATGCGCAATCGCTTTAATTTCCGTCTTTTCATCTTTTCCTGCAAACTCTTCTTCAACACCATCGCCAAATCCCCGCAATGTCACAACCATATCCTCCGGCAAGATATCCGGGACATTTCCACCTGCATCTTCCAAACGAATCTCTGTGCGCACCTTCACACTGCCATCCGTCTGATGTTCCTGATAAATATGTACATCCGCGATACGCTGTTTAGAATAAGCCTCCAGATAAATATCCCGGAAAATGCCTGCGTCTACAAGCTGTGGGCCCCAGTCCCAGCCAAACATGGAATGTGCTTTTCGCACCAGTTCATTTCCTTCCATCGCACCACATGGTACATAATGGATCTCTCGATTTTCACGGAATTCATAATTCTTAATGTATTTCAGCACCGAGAAAAAGCAAATTTCTATCGTATTCTCACCTTGCTTCAAATATTTCTTAACCGGGAAACGATATGTTCTGTGCATATCAGATGTCTTTGCAACAGATTTCCCATTGATTTTAATTTCTGTCAGCGTATCCAATCCCTCGCAGACCAGTTCCACTGTTTCCTCATTCAACAGATCTGCATCCACAGAAAATGTCCGTGAAAATACAAAATCGCTCCAGAACATTTCTCTTGTAATATATTCATTCTCTCTATAATACGGATCTTCGATTTTTCCGGCTGCCCAAAGCCCCGAAATCACACTGCCCGGAACCTCTAAGGAAATCTCTTCGCCATCCGGCAACTGGTGCATCTGCCATCTTCCATTTAATTTTTTTCTATTCATATTTTGATACCTTTCTATAATTATTTATAAGAACCTCTCATCCGCAAAATTATACATTTTTTACACAACAAGTTTATAAAATTATATCATATTACATTGCCAACTTCCATTAATTGTCAGTGTATTTTCTTCATATTTTACATTTTTCTGGTCACAATATTCTCAAGCACATAGGAACAAACAAGTCGAGCAAAAAAGCACCACGGAACCTTGTAATCTACAATTTTTCCAAGCGGATTTGCCGACCTGTGACACCTGTGTGTCGTCGGCAGATCTGTCCGGCAAACAACACGAAAAACTATTTATCAGGAGGTGGCTTTTATGTCAGCAAACAACAGTTCATCCGGATCAAACCGTATGGCCGTACCGGAGGCAAAAGAAGCAATGAAGCGTTTCAAAGAAGAGGTTGCAAGCGAAATCGGAGTACCTTTAAAGGATGGTTACAACGGTGACTTAACATCTAAGCAGGCCGGTTCTATCGGTGGCGAGATGGTTAAGAAAATGATCATGAAGCAGGAGCAGCAGATGCAGCAGTAATGCGTGTCTGAGGAGATTTTCAATCTCTAAAGCCCAAAAAAAGCAGGTCGCTAAGCGGCCTGCTTTTTAGCATAATTTTTTATATTTTTTCAGTATGTTTTTAAAAAATCATTTACAAGCCTTTTCATATATGATTTAATAGTTTTGTGATGTCTGTTTTCTTAGATATCAAATACGAAACAAATTGGAAGGAGTGGTTTTTATATCATTATATCAACAAATATCCGCGGAACATCTACGACTCCAAGAAGAGCTTCAGCTCATTCAGGAACAATTGCAACATTTCCCCCAAGGGAAACTCATCTGCGCCCGCAACGGTACACGTACCAAATGGTACCACAGTGATGGGCATTCCAAAAATTATATCCCCAAACCCCAAAAAGAATATGCGCAGCAATTAGCCATAAAAACATATCTTCTGGAAAAGCAGAAGGATTTGCAAAAAGAATTAAAAGCAATTGCCTTTTACCTGCGACATGCTGATTCTTCCCTTAATAGTGCCGAGTAAATGTTGGCCAAAGACTCACCTTATCACCCTTTGCTAATGGAACATTTCCAACTCAGTTCTCAGGAAATCCAAGCCTGGACCGATTCCCCCTATAACAAAAATAAAAATTATCCGGAACAATTAATATATAAAACCTGCAAAGATGAATATGTACGTTCCAAATCAGAATCACTGATTGCAATGAATCTCTATATACAAAAAGTTCCATACCGATATGAATGTGAATTAAAGCTTGGGAGTATCACTTTATATCCCGACTTTACATTACGTCATCCTTCAACCGGAAAAACTTTTTACTGGGAACATTTTGGGATAATGGATACACCTGAATACCAAAAAAATGCCGTTGACAAAGTTTCATTATACATGCGTCATGGTATTTATCCACAGGATCGCTTAATTATTACATACGAAACAAAAGAGCATCCCTTGGACACCAGCCACATACAAAGACTCATAGAATTTAATTTTCTCTGTTAAATTTTATAATAAACTTTCTTAACTACATAACATGTACTATAACCATCTGCAGCATTTTCTCATTGATGTCCAGCATAAGATTCATTATGGGGTCTATTTAAAAAAATTCTTCTAAAAGACCCTGTTTTCCATCAAAACTATGCTAAAAACCTGTTTTCAAAAGCAGTTCAGGGTCTATGCAAAAAAATAGCATCAAAATACCCCGCATTTCCGATAAACGCGGGGTATTTTGGAATAATTTTTCGCCATGTACCCCAAAACGGAAAATATAAGCGTTTTTTTATACCAAACGGGGTATTTTATTATAATTTCTTGATATAGACCCCACCAGCGATATTGTATATGATATTGCTTTTCAACTCATCATAGCTTCAGCCTATCTGACCTGATTTTCTCAAGTTTTCAATTCTCTATATTTCCAACTTGCCAGGCTTCTAACACTTTGAGGTTCCATCGATTTAAACTTCCAACTCTTCAAGCTGCTGGGAAAGTGCCTCCCAGTTCTCCATGTCCTCCATGATTTCTTCTTCCAAAGCGTCAATCTCTGTCTGAATCTCGGTCAGCTTGGAATAGCTGGACTGATACTCCGGTCTTAAAAGTTCTGCCTTTAAAGCCTCCAGCTTTTCCTCTTTGACTGCGAGTTCTTCCTCGGCACGCTTTACCTTTTTCTCAATCTTGGACCGTTCCTTCCCTGGATTGTAGTATGTTTTCTTTCCGGCTCCGTCCATTTTACCGGCTTCCGCTGCACCGGAAGTTCTGCCTGAGGCAACGGAGGCCCCGTTCTGGCTGATTGCTCCGCCCAGAGCGGTCGGTGTCTTACGATAACTGCCGGCTGACTCTTCAGCCTCCCGATCCAGTTTCTGCTGGTATTCTTCGTATCCGAACTGGTAAAGATTTGTCGTACCATCTTCAAATACCAGTAAGCGGTTCGCTACTTTGCGCACAAAATAACGATCGTGTGAAACAAAGATCAGTGTGCCCGAATAATCTTTTAACATGCTCTCTAATGTTTCTTTTCCAACGATATCCATATGGTTGGTCGGCTCATCGAGAATCAGGACATTCGGGCGGCGCTTTAAAATCTTGCAGAGTGCAAGACGCACCTTCTCTCCTCCGGAGAGCATATCAATGTTCTTGAACACCTCTTCTCCCGTGAACATAAAAGCACCAAGCGCATTTCGGGCCTCGGTCTCCGTGAGATTCGGAAATTCATCCCAGAAATCATCCAGCACTGTTTTCCTGCTGGAATACATCGCCATCTGCTGGTCAAAATATCCAATCTGCACATTGGTTCCGAAATGGTATCCACCGGATAATGCCGGAAGCTGTCCGACCAGCGTCTTTAACAGGGTTGACTTGCCCAGACCGTTTCCACCGAGAATGCCTAACTTTTCGCCTTTTTTCAGGTCCAAATTGACGGTAGAAAGCGGATGATCGTACCCGATCTGTAAATCAGAAATCAAAAGTACATCATTTCCGGTTTCTTTTTCCGGTTCAAAGTTGGCATGGAAAGTACGGGTATCAAAGCGGTCCGGTGCCTCAATTTTTACCATATGCTCGATGGCCTTTTCCTTGGAATGTGCCATCGAAACCTTGGTCGGTTTATTCTTGAATCGATCCACGATGCGCTGCAGACGCGCGATTTCTTTCTGCTGCGCATTGTAATCCTTCATCAGCTTATTATAATTTTCTTTCTTGCGCTCCATGAAATTCGAATAATTTCCCGGATAACGGGTCGCTGTGCCATACTCGATTTCATATACCACATCTACAACATTATCAAGAAACATACGGTCATGGGAAACAACAACGACCGCCTTCGGATAATTTTTCAGATAAGACTCCAGCCACTCGAGCGTTGTGATATCCAGGTGGTTGGTCGGCTCGTCCAAAAGCAGAATATCCGGTTTGCTCAAAAGCAATTTGAAAAATGCAATCTTCGTCTGCTGTCCACCGGAAAATTCAGATAATGGTTTCTTGCGTTCCTCTTCCGAAAAGCCAAATTTGCGAATGATCACATCGTACTCTTTTTCAAAATAGTACCCGCCATCTTCCTTGAATTTTTCTTCCATCGCCGTATATTTTGCCACTGCCTCCTCGGAATAATCGGTCTCCAAAGCGGCTGCGGCTGCCTCAAGTTCTTTTTTCCGGCGCTCCATCGGAGCAAAAACCTTGCGAACTTCCTGCTCGAGCGTGATGGACGGATCTTCGAATGCAATCTGTTTCAAATAGCCGATCTGTGGATTTCCGGCTTTTGCAATAAAAACATCCTCATCACTGTCACGCTTTTCGAGGTCAACCTCCCCGTGGATCAGTTTCAGCAGTGTTGTTTTTCCGCAGCCGTTGCGACCAACGACTGCGATTTTTTCTGTATTTCTGATTTCAAAATTGATGTCGTGCAGAATCTCTTCATCTCCAAAAGAGACTGCTCCATGACAAATCTGATATAACATGTGATCTCCTTACTAACGAAATGCCTCTTCCTGGGAAGCAAGATAACTTACGAACTGTTCTGCAGTACGTCCGGAAATGCCGCCATGGCTCAGTTCCCACTTGTTTGCTTCCAGTCTAAGCTGCTCGTCACTCATTGTAACTCCAGCCCGTCTTG
>URYB01000139.1 GCA_900552085.1 uncultured Lachnobacterium sp. | reverse complement strand
CCGGATGCTGACTGGTGCACATCTTCATGCGTCGAATGACAGATTCCGGAATCGCATAGGATTTCTCCGCCAACGGCTCCACATCTGTCTGTATATTTTCACGGAGAATCTCCTCCCCATCCCGTAACAGGATCACGCAGGTATCGAACATTTCAGTATTCACAAATAAATTTTTATTCTTTATTCTAAAACACTCTCCCTCAAAAGCTACTGAAATGTTCTGATAATTATATTTTACTTCCTGCATTTTTGGAGACGGTTCCCGTTCTCCTCCATACACGATTCCATTGCCACTGAAATTGTAATCACTCGGACGATCCCCGAAATCACCACCATAGGCAAGAAACCATTTACCATAACGGTTTTTTTTATAAATCGACTGATCCACATAATCCCAGATGAAACCGCCCTGATAGCGCGGCTGCCGATCCGTCAGATCCGTATATTTGTGCATTCCGCCACAGGAATTTCCCATGGCATGTGTATACTCGCAGCAGATAAAAGGCTTTTCCTTATGTTCTTCGAGAAACTTCTCGATTGCGTCCACCGGCGGGTACATCTGACTTTCCATATCACTGGTCGCATCGTAGCGTCTGTCATGGCACACGCCTTCATAATGCACCATCCGATACGGATCCATTTTCCGGAAAAGGCACGCCATCTCGTAGATCACTTTTCCACCAAAAGATTCGTTTCCACAGGACCAGATGAGAATCGCCGGATGATTTTTATTTCTCTGATAACAGGAGTTCACACGATCCAGCATGATATCCATCCACTCTTCTTTGTCATTTGGTACGATCAGATCCCAGTCCGTTTTTCCACATTCGTACTTTCCCCAGCTTCCATGGGACTCCAGATTATTTTCCGCGATCAGATAAAGGCCATAAATATCACACAGCTCATACAAATACGCATCATCCGGATAATGACAGGTACGGATCGCATTGATATTGTTCTGCTTCATCGTGCGAATATCTTTTATCATTTCCTGGCGGTTTGGAACTCTTCCGGATACGGATGAAAACTCATGACGGTTCACACCCTTGAACACGATTCGTTTTCCATTCAGGCACATGATACCGTCTTTCATTTCAAACCGCCGGAATCCGATGTTCTGCCAGAACACTTCCGTAAGATTTCCACTTTCATCGAACACTTCAAATACGGCTGTATAAAGATTCGGAATTTCCGCGCTCCAAAGCGCCGGTTGTTCCAGCTGCATTTTCAAAGGTGTATCCTGCTGCGTAATATCTGCTTTTGCCTGCCGGATTACTTTTCGCGTTCTGGAAAGTTCCTTTCCCACGGCTGCATCATACAATGTAACGCTGACCGATCCGTTTCCACCTGTTTGTAAATGCACGGAAATATTTCCCTTTCCGTAATCATCCGAAAGCATCGGAACCATGTCGATATCCCACACATGCGTTTCCGGTACTGCATACAGATAGACATCTCTGAAAATTCCACTGAAACGGAAGAAATCCTGATCTTCGCACCAGCTGCCCGCGCACCATTTCCACACGCGTACCGCCAGACGATTCTCCCCATCCACAAGATACGGTGTCAGGTCAAATTCTGCCGGATCAAAGGAATTTTCACTGTAACCCACATAAGTTCCATTGAGCCATAATGCAAATGCACTTTCCACTCCCTGAAACGAAATGCAGATCTGCTTTCCGTTCCATTCTTCCGGAATTGTAAAATACTTCACATAGCTGGCCACCGGCTGAAACACCTGCGGAATTTCTCCCGGCACAAGCTGCTCAGTTCCTTCCCATGGATATGTCGTATTAGTATAATGCGGTCTGTCGTATCCTTCCATTTGGATATGCGCCGGAACATGAATGTCATCCCAGCCATCGCAGTTGTAATTCTTCTCCCAGAATCCATCCACCGCCTGTCCCATATTTTTTGCATAATGAAACTTCCAGATTCCGTTCAGGCTTTTTCGCAGGCTGCTGCTTTCGTCCAGTGCCTCTTCCAACGATCGATAGCAGATATGATCACTGTGCGCCGGCAGGCGGTTCTCCTGAAAAATCTGTGGATTCTTTACAATGTTGTAGTCAAATTCTTTCATGCCAAATCCTTTCGTTTTCCTGCTGCTTTTCCTATTACCATCCTTTCAGCGCGGTAATATGATAGTTCTGTAATTTTCTTTCGTAATTATCCGGTTTGATTTTCCACTGATATGGTGATATATCCAGAAACTTTTTAAAATTTCTGTTAAATGTCGATACCGTTGTAAAACCAACTTTCCGCGCAATCTGATCCATGGCCTCTTCCGTCTGCAGCATATATTCGCAGGCCTTTTGTACACGGACAAGATTCACGTAATCCATCGGTGTCATATGTGTATACTCTTCAAAAATTCTCCGGAAATAGGTCTCGCTCATCCCACAGGCAACCGAAAGATCTTTCACTTTCATTGCTTCGGCGTAATGATTTTCCACATAGGATAATGCATCAGAAATCTGTCGCATATTATTACTTGTAGATGTTTCCAGCCGATGTTCCTGTCCTTTTGCCTGCATACGCAGCACCTCAATCAGTATCGCCTGAAGGCATGCATTCACCATCTGCCGGTAATGCATTCCCTGCGTCCGCATTTCATTCATTGCCGCATCAATTTCTGCCATCAGAAACGGATAGCTGGCTGCATCCAGAAACAGCGGACCGCTGCGAAGCAATTGTAATGCTTCATTGCTTTTTGCAGGCTGTCCATCGTATAATTTTGCAATTACAGGATCCGGATTCAGATACAGATATTCCCATGCATTTTTCTGCATGCCATTGCTGATTGTTGTGTGAGAAATATTCTGCGGAATAATGGTAATGGTTCCATTCTGATAAAAATAATCCTTTTCATCCAGTACGACAACGCCTTCTCCATTTCTGCACACACCAATTTCCATCAGATTGTGAAAATGCATATAGGGACTGTCATGACCATATACCCGGTTCCACTCTTCTCCCAGCAACGCCAGAACCGGCTCTCCTTGTGGAATTTCATAGAAGCGAAGCTCTACGGTTTCCTTTTTTCTTCTTCCCATTCCACACCTCCTTGTACCATCTTGCTTTTCCTATACCGTCAAAAAGTCGTGCGATAGTATCTACCGCACGACTTCTTTTTAATCAAAATCAAACTTGTCGAATCTCTTATACATTGCACCGTAACGGAAACGTATCATCTCATTCTTTTCGAGAACATCCTCTTCTGTTCCTCTGTACTGACAGCGGATACAGCTGTAAATCTTGGTGTCTTTGTTATAAAACATATCGATGTCGAGGTCTCTCATAAAACAGGATGGACATCTGTAATTTAATTTGCCTTTTCCAAGTTGAGCCATGTTGCAAATACCTCCTTATCTGAAATTGTTTTCTTATATCCAAGCTTAAACATTGGTGAGAATGCATAACCTTCTTCAATATATCCCTCTGCGTCTGCAGATGCAGTCAGGGAAACCTTTGTCTCGATTGGTGGGATGACTGCGCTGACAGCAGTTGCTCCCTGAAGAGACTCGCTTCTGCATTTATATGCATAATCAATTTTCTTTTCTTCTGCGCCTTCACACTTGAGCACAACAGATGTCATATCTTCCGGATACTCTGTAGTTCCGTAGCATGCAACCATATATTCGTCAAGAGTTACCTCTGCATCTGGATCGCTCATCTCTAAGATGTGACGCTCAATCTTGATGTTGGAAGATCCTTCCTCGAAGTACTCTTTTGTCTGTAACTTAACAGTAAGTCCGTTAAACTCGATAGTTACTGGATCAAGTGTAAGAATTCTTGTCTTGCCTTCCTGTGAGAAGTGTGCATGAGTAGGACACAGACATAAGTCAACTTCCTCTCCCTTGTAAGATAACTTCGCACTTCTTACGGTTCCTTCCCCAGCATAGTGCGTGAAGTATCCTGCACGATATTTCTCCTGAATCAGGAATGGATAAGATGCATCCTGTACGTGCTTTGTACCGATACCAACCGGCCACTCAAGTTTTGCAGCGTATGGACGAAGGTCTACGATTGCACCACCCTGATCCATATTTACACATGCTCTCATAAATGGATCGCAGTACCAGAATAACTGCTTGTCAGATCCATAAAGAATATCTCTCCAAAGTGCACATTCCGGCTCTGTGTAACGATTCTCTTTTGTTACACCCTTCTTCTCTCTGTAATAGTCAGCGAACTCAGACATTGTCATATCGATGAGCTTGCCTTCTTTCTTTAACTTACCGTAGTAAGCACATCCATCGGTATAAGATTTCAGAAGAAGTTCGTATGGCTGCTCCCAACGTCCCATCTTGTTCATCCAGCCTGGTCCAACGAACATCATATTGTAAGAATATCCGTTGTTGTACTTCTCAAGAGAACGATACTGGTCGATCAGGTTGTAAAGATATGGATACTCCCATGTCTTTGTATCATAGATCATTCCACGAAGTACATTCTGTGGATGTGTTCCGAAGTTGGAACCATTTCCATCATAACATGCGATCAGGTCACGGGAAAGATGAGGGATTGCTACGATACCGCTATCCTCTGCCTCGTTTGCTGCAGGTGCATGTGTGTTCTGCTTGGATGGAATCCATGGTGCCCATGGGCCTCCATCGAATAATGTATACCAGGAGTTGTTGCAGGTATGGTATGCCTTTGGTCCTTCCTCCCAGCAGGTAGCAACTGCACATTTTACAGTTGGGTAAGTTGCTTTGATGTAGTTGATCAGATCCGCATCCATGTAGTAGGAACTTGTGGACTCCGGATAAAAACCGAAACGATCATGGAATTTCTCAAATACGTCGTTTACGATTGCTTTCTTGTCTTCCATGGAGAACATCCAGATGCAGAAATCTTTTGTTTTATATTTCTCACGGAACTCTTCACAAGGAAGTCCCAGTAAAGATAAACCAATCTCATCGCCGAACTCTTCGTGGTCGTGCTTTGCAATCTCAACAGCTTCATCGTTGAACAAAGATGCATATGTCATCTGGATTGTTACTTTTAATCCATTCTCATGTGCAAGTCTCTGCTGTGTCTTGAAAATATCCAAAGACTCTGTAAGTAATGCCTTATCTCCGATATCTTCTTCTTTTCCCTGTCCGGTCACAGTTGCAGAATACTCTGGAACCATCTCCGGGCGATGGATGATGTTAACAATAAATTTGTCCATCCGTTTTTCCCTCCATAAGTTATGTATTATTTTATGATTGCTTTTTGTTTTGCAACATTGCGCAATCGGTTGTTCTGTAATTGTAGTATAGCAGTACTTACATGGGATGTCAATGTGCAATTTTGATATTTTTCGATTGCTTTTTTGCGCATTTTTTACCAAATTTAATGCAAATTCACCCTTTAGTTGCGCAATCGGTTGCGTTTAAGTGTTTTCAATGTTTTTTCCACTTTTGATAAAATATTCCATTTATTACTTGCGCAAATTCAAGCATTTTTCTTCATTTCGCGCTTTTATGTTTTCTTCAAAGAGCCTGAAACCAGCATGGGGATCATAAAATAGAGGATGGATACTTATGTTTTGAAAGGAAAGAAGGACAAAGTTAAATAAAATGTGCACTTGCTTTTACTGAATGGACATATGCAAAAGAAATATTAACAATGTCCACTAAAAAAGACTTTTTTGGATGGATACGAAAAAAGCGCATTGAAATGTCCAGCGTTTAAGATGATTTTGGACATATATAAAAAAACATGTCATATTATCCAATTTACATGATTTAAATGGATCTCCTCACCAAAAAATTTTGCATATATCCATTCTTACAAAAAATTGTGGACCTGGTTTCATTCGTTTCTTCTATATGTCCATATCCGCAATTCAGGGAACTCTTTAACCCAAAGCCGGACATTACGGTTTCATTTCCTCTACAAAAAACAGGTGTAATGTATAAAATTTTTACTTTTACACATTACACCTGTTTTTTTGTAACTATTCAGAACCTCTTTTACTTTGTAGACTCTTTCAATACGACTTCATAAGAAAGCAACGTACGATCCGGAACCTTTTCATTTTCGATTTGTGCCAGCAGATTCTTGCATGCCTCCATTCCGAGTTCCTTTGCATTAAAGGAAAGCGATGTGATCGAAGGAATGCTGTTCTCAAGAACAGAACTGTTGTAAAAAGATGCAACTTTGACATCATCCGGCACTTTGACATGCTCCTGCCGAAGTTTGCGCAACACCTGACTGCAGATGGCATCATCCATACACAGAATACAATCTGCCTCTTTGTCCAGGGAATCTTCCACTGCCCGGTCAATAAATGGCTTTGTTTCCAGATTCATATAAACCAGAGACTCATCCAGGTTCTGCTGCATCTGTTCGTAAGCTTCTATGTATCCTTTGTAACGATTCTGTGTTACAACATAGGACTCACTTCCACCCAACAAGGCTATACGCTTCATTCCACGCATAAGCAGTATCGATGTCAGTTCCCTGCATGCACTCTCATGATCATTATCCACCTGTTTTACCTTTTTGTATGTAGTAGAACCTGTCGTAACAAATGGAATTTTCTTTTCATTCAAAAGCTCAATCTGTGCATCATGTAAAAAGGTACGGAGTAATACTACTCCATCGACTTTTCCATTGCGCAGGATTCTCTCCAGACTCGACACATCATTCTCCTCGCAGATACACAGAAGAATATCATACTCGTTCATTCCGGCAATCTCCTGTATTCCGGCAATTACCTCCTGAAAAAAAGGCAAATCCACCAAAGCATAATTACTTGGCATGACCACACAGAGATTGAATGTCTTAGATTGCGCCAGTCCTCTTGCAATGACATTCGGCTTATAGTCGTACTCATCAATATAGTTTAAAACCCGCTGCCGGGTTGCCTCGCTGATTCTTCCCTTGCCGGATATTGCCCGGCTTACCGTCGTCTTTGATACCCCAAGTGCCTCTGCCACATCGGCAATCGTAATATTACTACCCACT
>URYB01000138.1 GCA_900552085.1 uncultured Lachnobacterium sp. | reverse complement strand
GGGACCAAAGCATGGTGGTGCGAACATCAAAGTAATGGAGATGATGAACGATATCCGTACCAATGTAAAAGACTGGGCGGATCGTGATGAGGTACGTGCATATCTGGCACGGATGCTCGATGGAGAAGTCTTTGATCATAAGGGACTTATTTATGGTATGGGTCATGCGGTATACTCCCTTTCCGATCCAAGAGAGCGCATTTTCAAATCTTATGTTGAACATCTTGCAGTGGCAAAGGAGCGTCAGAAAGACATGCTTCTTTACAATACCATCGAGGAACTGGCGCCGGAACTGATCGCTGAGAAGCGTCATATTTTCAAGGGTGTCAGCCCGAATGTGGATTTCTACAGTGGATTTGTATATGAGATGCTTGGCATTCCGGTAGAGTTATATACACCATTGTTCGCAATCGCAAGAATTACCGGATGGAGTGCGCACCGACTGGAAGAAATTGTTGGCATGAACAAGATTATTCGTCCGGCTTACAAGAGTGTAATGATTGAAAAACAATAATTAAAGAGGATAAAAAAATGGGAAATGTAATGAAACAGGTAGAGGGCGGCGTATGTGCTGCAAAAGGATTTTCTGCAAACGGATTGAACTGTGGATTAAATCCAAACAAGGAGAAAAATGATCTTGCACTGATCTATTCAGAAAAAATGTGCAATGCCGCGGCAGTTTATACAACAAACAAAGTAAAAGGAGCGCCGATTCTTGTGACAAAGAAGAATCTCGCAGCCAGTGGCAACCATGCACAGGCAGTCATCGCCAACAGTAAGAATGCCAACACCTGTAATGCAGATGGAGAAGAAAAAGCAGCAAAGATGTGTGCACTTGCAGCAGAACAGCTTGGAATTTCAGCAGACAATATGATCGTTGCTTCTACAGGTGTCATCGGTCAGGTGCTTCCAATCGAACCAATCGAGACACACATTGAGCAGCTTGCGAAAGGACTTGCTCCGGAGCATCATGATCGCGCAGCCAACGCAATCATGACAACCGATACATTTCCAAAGGAATATGCAGTGACATTTACTGCAGGCGGAAAGAAATGCACGATCGGTGGTATGGCAAAAGGAAGTGGAATGATTCATCCGAATATGGCAACCACACTGAATTTTGTGACAACCGATGCTGCGATTTCTACGGATCTGATTCAGAAAGCATTATCTGAAATCGTAAAGGTTACATACAACTGCCTGAGTATTGACGGTGATACCTCTACCAACGATATGGTATGTATTCTGGCAAACGGACTTGCAGGCAACGAAGAGATTACAACCGAGGGAGAGGACTATAAGGCTTTTTCCGATGCATTATATCAGGTGTTGATGTCTCTTACAAAAATGCTCGCAAAAGACGGCGAGGGTGCCAGCAAAATGTTAGAGTGTACCTGTGCAGGTGCGCCGGATCAGGATACTGCGATCATCGTTGCCAAGAGCGTGATCCGTTCACCATTATTTAAGTGTGCAATGTTTGGAGAAGATGCCAACTGGGGAAGAATCCTCTGCGCAATCGGCTATGCTGAGGCGGAATTTGATATTGACAAAGTAGCCGTAGATCTGGCTTCTTCCAAGGGAACGATTGCTGTATGCCGTGACGGTTCCGGCGTGGAATTTTCGGAAGAAAAGGCAAAGGAAGTGCTCGGCGAGGATGAGATTTACATCAACATTGATCTGCATCAGGGAGATGCCAGCGCTAAGGCATGGGGATGTGATCTCACTTACGATTATGTAAAGATTAACGGAGACTATCGTTCATAATGTATAGAGACACAGTGAATTTGCATTTTTGAGACAGAGTGAATTTGCATTTTAGAGGTTTACCGAAAGAGTATTTCTTAGGTGAACCTCTTTTTAATTGTAGATAATAGGAGCAGCCTCTCGTTGTTCGGCTGCTCCTGGGCACTGGTTAATACTAATCAATCACCGAACAGTTTCAATGATTATCAAGCAAAAACCTCTTTGTTTAGGCAAATACATAAGTACTTGATACATTAACTTAAAGACTACAAATAACAGGAATGGCTATCGTGTTTAAAGAAAGGAGATTGTTCAAAATGCAAATTGACTTTGTTTCAAAAATGCAAAATCACTTTGTTTTTGAACATAGTATCTCATCCCATATTTTTAAGGGCAAAATCAAAAACTTAGTATTTTCAATGCTTCCAGAGTTTTAAATTAGGGAAAATCCCCATATTTTTATGGGAGTGAGTGTAAATCTAAGGGATTTCCCTTATTTTATGGGAAAAACCCAACAGAACAGGAGATGAAAAGTGCAGAGTATAAATTTCCACGGTAAGATTACAAAACGAAGATTAGAAAAGTGCGAGGATATTTGCCGGACTTGGTGTGACCTGCAATACCGCTATGCAAAGATTTTAAATAATAACTGATTCAGTAATTAACTTTGAGAGTACAGTATTTTAAAAATCAAACGGCTACAAAAGTCAATGAATATTGCAGTTGTAATTGTAAAGGTTATTTCAGTACAAATCAACGACCTCTGGTACATGATGGTCTATTTGTCCTATATCCTTTTGAAATTTATCAAACAGATGAACAATTATTAGCATAGTAAAAGAAAAATGCAATAAAATGGGTATGAAATGGAACAGGGAGAGAAGAAGAGCCTGACCACAAGAGACGGAACGAAGTGGTCAGGCTCTAAACAAATAGGGAGCTATCTATATCTCTTATTATTTAATTGAAATTATTATCAAACACTTTATCCATATATGCCATACCATTATCTTTTCTTTCAAAAGAAATCTTAGCTGTTCCGTCATTGAGATAAGGCACAGTCCAAAAGATACATAACTCTTGAACCTCTGGCATATCTTGATATATTCTAGCAGCCATATCAGAACTATACATATCTAACATTTCCTGACTTGTTTTACCCGTATTCTTCTGGTTCCAGGTCAAATTTACAAGAACAACATAATCTCCATCTGCATCAGTACCTAAATCATCGTTGACTGTCAAATCATCTAATATAGTATTTGTATAATTAGCATTGATATAGGACTTAATTTGAGTCTTTACTTTGTCATACTCACTGATTTCGGTGTTTTCTGTAACCTCTGATTCTACAGTCTTTTCGGTATCTTTTGTCTCTCGACTTTCTGTAAACTTTTCGGTCTCTTGACTCTCTATTAGAGTAGTTTCAGATTCGATTTCTGTATTTTTCTTAACATCGGTATCATCTGACGTTGGTGCTAATAGGCAACCAACAAAAAAGACACCCACAGATAATCCTAAACCTACAGCATATGGCTTTAATGGGTTCTTTTTAATAGCATTTACAATCAGTAGAATCAAACATACAAAAAATGCTATCATGCTGATAAATACTAAGAATATTGATAAACCTAACATATTACAATCCTCACTTTCCTAAGATAGTAATTATTATATCAGGTCTTATAGACAGATGCAATGAGAGCGGCAAGAGAATAGGACTTTACCGATTTAGTAGATTTGAAATGTATACGCTCATAAAAAAGTATGAAATAAAATAAAAATCGCTCATAAAAATGTTAAAATATAGAAAAAATCACTCATAAAAATGTTTTTAACAAAAAATACACCCTATAAGGTGCAAATTAGGTGTATAATGGGTATACTTAAAATTTGGAGGTGCATGATATGGGGTATTTAGTTCGAAAAGCAGATGCTTTCTTGAGGGGATGGAAACAGAATCCGGACCGAAACCCATTGATCATCAAGGGCGCAAGGCAAGTGGGGAAAACGGAGACGATTCGGACATTTGCTCGGGAAAATTACAAAAATGTAGTTGAGATTAATTTTATTACGGAACCGGCGTATAAAGCAATTATCGATGAAGGGTTTTCAACGGATCACATTATCAAGTTGATCAGCAGAATTGATCCTACAAAACATTTTATAGAAAACGAGACATTGATTTTTTTTGATGAAATTCAGGATTTTCCGGAGATTGCGACTGCACTCAAATTTTTCAAGGAAAATGCCAAGTATGATGTTATATGTTCTGACTCATTACTTGGTGTGCAGTATCAACGTATTGCGAGTATCAGTGTAGGATATAAGACCGATTATCAGATGTACTCTATGGATTTTGAGGAATTTTTGTGGGCTAAAGGCTATTCGGAAGAGATGGTATTGGATATGCTTCGTCATATGCTGGATGGAATTGCTTTTTCCGAAGCAGAGCATATGATTTTATCAAATCTTTTTCTGGAATATTGCATTTTAGGAGGGATGCCTGCCATTGTATCAAATTATATTGAACGAGGGACATTTGAGGGATCACTGGCTTTGCAGCATCAATTATTGCTGGATTATGAAAATGATATTGTTAAATATGCGCAAGGGCTGGATAAGGCAAAAATTTTGAGCGTATATCGATCAATTCCCGCACAGCTTGCGAAAGAGAATAAGAAATTTCAATATTCAAAAGTTTCTAAAGGCGGAAGATCCAAAGATTATATGGGGTGTGTAGAATGGCTCAAAGATGCAGGTCTTATTAATGTATGCGAATGTCTGCAATTTCCGGAGTTGCCATTAAAAGGAAATGTGGATGTAAGTAAATATAAAGTATATATTTCTGATACAGGGCTGTTGGTGGCGAGTCTGGATGATGAATCACAAATAGATTTGCGTGCAAATAAAAATCTTGGTGTCTATAAAGGTGCACTCTATGAAAATTTCGCAGCGGAGGCACTGGTAAAACAAGGATATGTGCTATACTATTACTCAAAAGACAATTCCACATTGGAAGAGGACTTTTTTATTCGAAGTGCAAATGAGCTTGTTCCGGTAGAAGTGAAGGTAAATACCAATCGTGCGAAGTCTTTACGGCAATTAATAAAAAGTGATACTTATGCAGATATCAAGCATGGGATAAAATTGATGGCGGGGAATGTAGGAATCAATGAGGATATTGTTACTTTTCCGTATTTTTGTGCATTTTTGTTAAAAAGGTATATGCGAGAACAAAATATATTCCAATAAACATGATCAGAAATATTCAATATTGCTATGATATATGCCTTAAATATTATGCTGGAAACACGCAGTTTGTGCAAAATTATATAGATTTCTACCGTTAAGAGTGCTAAAATACGAAGATAAGAGATTCAAACTTAGACACAGGTATTTTGAAGAGTAAATTATTGGAAAGGAAGACTGTCCAAAAATGCAAATTCACTTTGTTGCTGGACATATAATATACAGACAGCAGGAGGCATAAAATGAGTAAAAAGATTGGTTTTATTGGATGTGGAAATATGGGTACGGCAATGATGCAGGGAATTTTAGATTCCGGCAAGTGCCAGCCCGAAGAGATGATGATTTCCTGTCGTACACAGGCTACACTGGATGAAAAGGAAGAGACATTTGGCGTGCAGACAAGCACAAACAATCGCGATGTTGCTTCTTTTGCAGATATTTTATTTGTGGCAGTAAAACCACAGTTTTATGCAGAGGTATTAAATGAGATCAAAGATCTTCTGACAGACGAACAGATCATTGTTTCCATCGCACCGGGCAAGACATTAGAATGGTTCACGGAACAGTTCGGAAGGGAATTAAAAGTAATCCGTACCATGCCAAATACCCCGGCCATGGTAAAAGAAGGCATGATGGGTATGTGCATTGGAAGCAAGGTGACAGAGGAAGAAGTTGCTTTGGTTCGTGATATCTGCGAAGGATTTTCACAGACGGAAGTAATTCCTGAGCATTTGATGGATGTGGTTACTGCGGTCAGCGGCAGTTCACCGGCTTATGTGTTTATGTTTATTGAGGCCATGGCAGATGCAGCAGTTGCAGGAGGCATGCCAAGACAGCAGGCATACAAATTTGCGGCACAGGCAGTGCTCGGAAGTGCCAAGATGGTCTTAGAGACAGGTATGCATCCGGGAGAACTCAAGGATATGGTATGTTCACCGGCAGGTACAACGATTCAGGCGGTTCGTGTGCTCGAGGAGAGGGGCATGCGAAGCAGCGTGATCGAAGCGATGATGAAATGTCTGGATATTTCCAGAAACATGTAGCAACCTGATTGATTATATCATGTAATTTATAAAGAGAGAGATAACGGTAATGATTTTGAATTGTTACCGGGAGAGAATACACTGGGATAAAATATGAATTTAGCAGAATTAAAAGAGGGGCAGCGTGCCGTACTCACTGATATCGGTGGGGAAGGCGCGCTGCGTCAGCATTTTTTGGATATGGGGCTGATTCCCGGAACCGTTGTAACCTATGTGAAGGCTGCTCCAATGGGAGACCCGGTTGAGTATCGTATATGGGATTATGAACTTACCCTTCGATTGTCGGAGGCGAAGCAGATTCGAATTGCAAAAGTAGAGGCAGACGAACAGAAGGAACCAAAGCAGAAAGAGAGCCGGAATACGAAGGCATCGCTTCATCCGGGTCTTGGTGAGATGGGAATTTACCATGTAAAGCAGCGTGGGGAAACAATCGAAAAGGGAGAACTTCTGACTTTTGGACTTGCGGGAAATCAGAACTGTGGCAAGACAACATTGTTTAATCAGCTCACAGGTTCCAATCAGCATGTTGGAAATTTCCCAGGCGTAACCGTAGACCGCAAAGATGGTCCGATACGCAAGCAGGAAAACACACTGGTTACAGACTTGCCGGGCATCTATTCGATGTCTCCGTATACGAGTGAGGAGATTGTCAGCCGAGAGTTCTTTCTGAATAATCGTCCGCGGGGCATTATCAATATTGTGGATGCAACAAATATCGAGAGGAACTTATATCTGACGTTACAGCTGATAGAACTGGATATTCCGATGGTCTTAGCACTTAATATGATGGACGAGGTCCGGGACAATGGAGGAACTATCGACATTAACCTGTTGGAAAGCACATTGGGCATTCCGGTTGTGCCGATTTCCGCAGCAAAAAATGAAGGTATTGATGAGCTGGTGGAACATGCAGTGCATGTTGCACGTTATAGAGAACGTCCGGGACGTATGGATTTCTGCGATGCAGATGGTGCAGATGGTGGTGCCATGCATAGA
>URYB01000137.1 GCA_900552085.1 uncultured Lachnobacterium sp. | reverse complement strand
CCTTTAATGTCTTCTTAACTGTCTTCTTAGCCTTCTTAGCAGTTACCTTAACAGTAACTTTTGCTGTACCAGCCTTAACAGCCTTAACAGTAAACTTCTTTGTAGAATTTTTCTTTACTGTTGCAACAGATTTCTTGTTAGAAGAAACTGTTGTCTTTACACTCTTCCAAGTCTTTGGAGTTGTAACTTTGATTGTCTTAGACTGACCTGTGTATAAGGTAGCCTTTGTTGCGCTAAGCTTCGGATCTGCAGCAGCATTTGCAGGAGTTACAGGTAAAGCTGTAACAACCATTGCAGCAGCAAGAGTTGAAGCTAACACTTTTTTGAATGTCTTCATGTCTTTTCCTCTCTTTCTTTTTTGATCAACCTCCATCAGAATTCTACTCGTTTGCCTCACACGTTTAAGTTCAGCCATCTTCACTTTTGACTCGCTGCGGACGATCCATCCGTTCCAACGACATCACTAATTGCCTCCGCCGGCCTCCTCGAGTAAATACTCATTGCCAGCATCATCTACAAACACATAAATCTTTCGATTGAAGCCTCGAACCCTCAAAGTCGCGTAGAGCTAAATCCAACATTGATAGTTCAGCATCAAATTCAGCAAGCTGCTCCAAATGGATCTCAGCTTCTGTATGTATCTGTAATTGTAAGGTTGTCTGAAACCTATCTTTTCAGTTTCAGTTTCCATAGCTCCAATAGTTGCCAATCAGTTCTCGTACTTTTCTTTTAGCAGTACTATTTTAACTACTCTACGTGACAATAATACACCAAGTATTGTGTCTTTGCAACCTAAAAATCGCATTTTGTTGAAAAAACTTTTTAATATTTTCTTAAGTTGTTAAGATTTTTTTCACAAATTACAACTATTTGAAATGAATATATAAAAAACGAGCCTTTTCATGCTATTTTAACATAAAAAGGACTCGTTTCCCAATAGATTTCTTAGATTTGAATTAGTTTCTTCTTATTATTATATATGGAAGAAACGCAGATCTCTTTCAAGGCTTCCTGCCATATCCTTTAACTGGTTTGCAGATTCTACCAACTGCTCGATGATATTGTTCAATTCTGTCATTGATGCAGTTGTCTGCTCGGTAGATGCTGCATTTTCTTCAGAGATAGAAGAAAGATTTACAATGATCTCTTCCACTTTCTTTCTTGCCACATCACAGGATGCTGTATACTGCCGGATGCTGGATGTCTCAGAATTTGATTTATCAATTCCCGCCTCTAAGACATTGAAACGTTCCTGCGTCTCGGTAAGTTTCTTCTGCTGATTGTTTACAATTTCCGTTACATCCTCTACAATCTCAACCGTACGCGAAGCTTCATTTGCAAGTTCCTCGATAATTCCTTTGATGATTGCTGCGGATGAACTTGACTGTTCTGCAAGCTGCTGGATTTCTGTCGCAACTACTGCAAATCCTCTTCCTGCCTCTCCGGCACGTGCGGCCTCAATACTTGCATTCAGAGAAAGTAAATTTGTCTGGCTCGCAATGCTTGTGATCAGCTCAGTTGCCTCACGAATCTTCTGTACAGATTCGTTCGTCGTATGTGTCTGCTGTACAACCTGTGCAAATGCTTCTGCCGTCTTTTCATTTGCTACACTCAGTTCTTTCATGAAGCGGGAGGATTCATCACTTACCTGCTGCATCTCTCCTGCATTCTTTCCTAAATCTTCGATATTGTCCACAATTTCAGCGAAGATATTTCCCATATCTGTGATCTGTCCGGATGCAGTGTCAACTTCTCCCGCCTGTGCTGTCGCGCCGTTTGCGATATCTTCTACTGCGCTTCCAATTTCGGATGATGTCTCACTACCGGACTGTGCCATTGCATCAAGCTGTTCTCCGGACTGCTTGACATTTGCAGAAATATTCTGTGCGCTGCGAATAACATCCGTAAGTTTCTCCAGGAAATTGTTCACATATTTACCGAACAGAGAAAATTCGTCTTTTCCATTCTCATAGGCACGTACCGTCAGGTCTCCTTCCGTCATCTGGGAAAGTGTACTCTTGAACTTACCGATACTGCGGTTCATGGAACGGCTCGTATGTAAGGTGATCACAATAATAAATCCTGCACTTATAATAAGGATAAGAACCATTACAAGGATCAACTGTACCTTTGTTGCCTGTGTATTGCTCTCTACATCCGAACGAATCTGTGAAGTCAGTTTCGTCAATGTTTCCGAAAGCTTTGTATTCTCTGTTTTCAGTTCCAGTACCTGATTATCCTTTTCATTTGCAGAATCAAATGCCGCCTTTTTTGTGTTCATCAGATCTGTCAGTGATTTCTGCAGATCTTCATTGCTGCCATATAATGCGATATTATTTATAATTTCTGCCAAAAGGTCTGTGATACTCTGTGCCTCATCTGCAACATCTTTTCCTTCCACAACGTGCTTGCTATATGTTGCAAAATTTCCATTTAATGTATCCAATGCACCTTTAAAATCATATTTATCGGAAAAAGCACTTGCCATCTGAAAACCGGACGGTGCATGTTTATATGCCAGTGTATAGGTTATTTTGTTGTAATTCTGAATATCATAGCTTGATGCCGGAATCTTCAATACAACTTCTTCCCATACGCCATTTGCTTCTGTATATTTAGTATCTACAACGATTGCAGGTTTTCCGTCTGCCTTGCCAATGGTCAGTCCTTTTAATGCATCTCCATAAGAACCGGAGAGATCTGTTTCCGTCAAAGAAGCAATATCAATTTCTTTCTTTTCGGTTCCGTTATGTAATACAATATTGCTGATATACAGTTTGCCACTGTATTCTACCGCTGGACCACCTACACGGGCATATACATAATCACGTTTTCCTACACTCGGAATCTCACAGGAATAATTTGCTACCTGATAGTTTTTTCCGTCGATTTCGGTTGTTTTTCCACCATCATGAAGATCAATCCAGGTTCCATCTACCCACGATTTGTCCTCTTTCAATGTTCCAAATCCGTTGCCAAGTTCTTCATCTCCTGCAATAAAATCCTTGTAATCACCAACATCTTCCGTATAACCACGCTGTCCTGCCAATTCACTGATCTGCGTATAATTGTCTTTCGTGCTGCTGATGGCATCTTCCATGGAACTGAACTGCTTTTTCCACTTCAATCCTGCAGTCTTGCTTCCGGACTTTGCACCATCTTCCATTGTTCCCAGATTTTTTACAATATTGTCCAGATAGCTGCTGTCAAGGAAGTACAGATATGAAGTATCCAGACTCTGGTTTTCGTTCTGTAACAGATTTACTTCATTGACATCCTTTAAAATCTGATTGTTGCGGCTGTTTTTGTTCAGCGCACTGACACCTACCGTACCCAGTACCACTGCTGACAGGATTGCCACACCTCCTATCAGACGGATCTTTCCTTTGATTCCACCGAAAACGCCCATATGATCCTTGTTAACCGTTTTCTTGCTGGTGTTAACATTCTTACCTTTTTCCATATTTACTCCTTCTGTGTCCTCCGGCTTCTCTCTAAAAGCCCCTCTTGATAAATTATTCCTAATTGCAAACTAGATCTATAGTACTAATTATACACAAAAAGAAATATATACGCAATAAGTTAAATACCTAATTTTTACATACTTTTACAAGATTTTCATATACACAAAAAGACCTCGTAGAAACATATATTATTTCTGCGAGATCTCTTTGTATTTTCTATTTGGAGAACAACTTATTGTGATAATTACTTAAAGTACTCTACACCGGACTCGAACAGTTTCATATCCTGCTCGCCGTAAATGTTCATTGCTACGGAATCGCCACGGCGCTCACTGTGTGCCATCTTTCCAAGTACACGTCCATCCGGGCTTGTGATTCCCTCGATTGCCATGTAGGAACCATTGACATTCCACTCTTCATCCATAGTTGGCTGTCCTGCCTCGTTGACATACTGTGTTGCGACCTGTCCGTTTGCGAACAGCTTGTCCAACCACTCCTTCGGAGCTACGAAACGTCCCTCACCATGAGATGCCGGGTTGCAGTAGGTCTGTCCTAAGGTTGCTTTCTGCAACCATGGGGACTTGTTGGTTACTACCTTTGTGTAAACCATCTTGCTGATATGGCGGTTGATGGTGTTGTATGTCAGTGTTGGAGAATCCTCTGTCTGCATACGGATCTCACCATATGGTACCAGTCCTAACTTGATCAATGCCTGGAATCCGTTACAGATACCAAGTGCAAGTCCGTCTCTTTCTGTGAGCAGCTTGTTGACTGCCTCTGTCATCTTTGCGTTGCGGAATGCAGTTGCAAAGAATTTTGCAGATCCTTCCGGCTCATCACCTGCGGAGAATCCACCCGGGAACATGATGATCTGTGACTGATCGATTGCTTTTACGAAAGTATCGACAGAATCACGGATATCTGCTGCACTCAGGTTCTTGAATACTTTGACAATTGTATTTGCGCCGGCTCTCTCGAATGCCTTTGCACTGTCGTACTCACAGTTGGTTCCCGGGAATACCGGAATGAATACGGTTGGCTTTGCTACTTTATTCTTGCAGATGTAGATTTCTTTGGTATCGAATACATCTGTCTTAACTTCTTCTTTGTCTTCGGTTGCACGGGTAGGGAATACACGCTCCAAAGTACCTGTCCATGTGCTCAATGCTTCTTCCATACCAATGGACATGTCTTTGTAATTGAAATTCTGTGTATCGTTTACAGTTGCAACGACTGCTGCCCCCGGCACTTTTTCCAATACAGCAGCAAGCGCATCCCCGGATACTTCTGCTACGATATTACCAAATCCCGGTGCAAATAAGGTATCTGTGCTGACGCTGTCTTCTACGGTAACACCCAATTTGTTACCAAATGCCATCTTGCTGACTGCTGCTGCAAGTCCCTTTCCGTCCAAAGCGTATGCAGATAAAATCTTGCCCTCACCGATCAGTGTATGGATGTTCTCGTACAATGCCATAACTTTCTCATATACCGGCAGATCATACTCATTCTTATCAATGGTAAACAGCACGAGTTTGTTTCCGGCTTTCTTTAATTCCGGTGTGATGACATCCTTCTCTTTTGCCACATCAACAGCAAAAGATACAAGTGTTGGTGGTACATCAATATCGTTGAAGGTTCCGGACATAGAATCCTTTCCACCGATGGATGGAAGTCCGAATCCGATCTGTGCATCGTATGCTCCGAGGAGTGCTGCAAACGGCTGGCTCCAGCGCTTTGGATCCTCGTTCATTCTGCGGAAGTACTCCTGGAATGTAAAACGGACTTTCTTGTAATCGCCGCCGGCTGTCACGATACGGGAAAGTGACTCAAGTACGGCATATACGGAACCGTGATATGGGCTCCAGGAAGATAAATATGGATCAAATCCGTAAGACATCATTGTTACGGTATCGCATTTTCCTTTGAGAACCGGAAGTTTTGCAACCATGCTCTGTGTCTCGGTCAGCTGATAACGTCCACCATATGGCATGTATACACTGCCTGCTCCGATGGAACCGTCGAACATCTCAACGAGTCCCTTCTGGGAACATACATTAAGGTCTCCTAACATTGCAAGCCATGCTGCTTTGTTGTCGCCTTTTGCTACTGCATCGGCTACCTTTGGAAGTTCAACTTTCTTGAAGAAGTTGTCTGCCTCTATCGGCATCTCTACTTCAACATCTGCTTCCTGATGTGCTCCGTTGGTATCAAGGAACGCACGGGAAATATTTACGATCTCCTTGCCTCTCCACTCAAGGACAAGTCTAGGATCCTCGGTAACAACTGCAACCTCGGTTGCCTCTAAGTTCTCTTCTTTTGCATATGCCAGGAACTGCTCCACATCCTGTGGTGCTACAACGACAGCCATACGCTCCTGAGACTCAGAGATTGCAATCTCTGTTCCATCAAGTCCTGCATATTTCTTTGGTACTTTATCTAATTCAATACGAAGTCCGTCTGCCAGCTCACCGATTGCAACGGACACACCGCCTGCACCGAAATCGTTACATTTCTTGATGATATGGCTAACTTCTTCTCTGCGGAATAATCTCTGTAATTTACGCTCAGTTGGTGCATTACCTTTCTGTACTTCTGCGCCACATACGGAAGTAGACTCTGTATTGTGTGCCTTGGAAGATCCGGTTGCTCCACCGATTCCGTCACGTCCGGTACGTCCTCCGAGAAGGATGATCTTGTCTCCCGGATCGGAGGTCAGTCTCTGTACGGCACGTCTCGGTGCTGCACCCATGACGGCTCCGATTTCCATACGCTTTGCAACATAATCCGGATGATATACTTCTTTGACATATCCGGTTGCAAGTCCGATCTGGTTACCATAAGAGCTGTATCCTCTGGCTGCCTCACGGACAATCTTCTTCTGTGGAAGCTTTCCTTCGATCGTATCTTTTACGGATACGGTAGGGTCTGCGGCTCCTGTTACACGCATTGCCTGGTATACATAAGTACGTCCGGATAACGGATCACGGATTGCTCCACCAAGACAGGTTGCAGCGCCACCGAATGGCTCGATCTCTGTCGGATGGTTATGTGTCTCATTCTTGAAGTTTACAAGCCACTCTTCTGTCTTTCCATCTACTTCTACCGGCACTACGATTGAACATGCATTGATCTCGTCAGACTCTTCCTGATCGTCTAACTTTCCTTCTGCTTTGAGTCTCTTCATTGCAAGAAGTGCCAGATCCATCAGGCAGACAAACTTGTCGTCACGGCCTTTGTACATTTCTTTATGTGTATTGAGGTAATCCTCGTATGTTTTCTTGATCGGTGCCTGATAAAAGCCCTCGTCAAATTTTACATTCTTAAGCTCTGTTGAGAATGTGGTATGACGGCAGTGATCACTCCAGTAGGTATCAAGTACACGGATCTCTGTCATGGATGGATTTCTCTTCTCTTCACCCTTGAAGTAATTCTGGATATGAAGGAAATCCTTGAATGTCATCGCAAGATTCAAAGAATCATATAATTCCTTCAACTGTGCTTCTGCCATATCGATAAATCCGTCAAAGATAGCTACATCTGCAGGCTCCTCAAAGTTCTGTACCAGTGTTTCCGGCTTCTGTGCGCCGGTCTCTCTGGAATCTACCGGCTTGATAC
>URYB01000136.1 GCA_900552085.1 uncultured Lachnobacterium sp. | reverse complement strand
TAAATATATCACGGTACGTGCCTTATTTCAATGTTTCTTCCGACGAAAGCACTACAACATGACAAATTTTCTTCTTTCCGCCAAAGGAAACCGTAATATCCGCTTCTCCGATTCCATTTACCTCTAATGAAATTTCTCCGTCGGCAATATCATAAACTTCGACTACATCAGAATTGGAAGATACCGCACTAACATTATAATAAGAGAAGTAATCTTCATCGACATCTTCTAAAAAAATATACTGTAACTCCTGTTCGTCGCTATACAATTCCATATTTGAATCTAATAATGAGAAGGTCTTGATGACCGGTTTATTTACTACCACTTTGCAAGTATATGTTTTTCCATGTACCTTTGCCTTAATTGTCGCTTTTCCTGGTGCATAGGCATATACCGTATTACCATAAATTTCACATATGTCGGAATCAGAAGTATACCATGAAACATCATGCTTGCATCCTTTCAGTTTCAAAGTCTTCTCTCCATCATAATTTATGCGGATGCTTGTTGCAGAGAGCTTCGGATCTTCCACTGTAATTTTACAAGTCGCTTTCTTTCCATTACAAACAGCCGTGATGGTTGCTTTTCCTGCGCCTTTTGCAATCACTTTTCCATTGGAAACTGTTGCGACTGACTTCTTATTGCTTGACCAGGTGATTTTCCCCTTGGCATTCTTTGTTGCTATTTTTTTGGTTTTCCCTTTCAGCAAGAAAACAGAGGTTGTTTTCAATTTAAATGGTGCTGCCTTATAGTTGTCTTGTTTGATGCATGACTTGATGAACTGGAGGAACTTGTGTAACTATAGCCGGATGAGCCTCCAAAACACTTTGCACAGGCAGTAAGTCCCCTTGCTATCGCCGCAGAAAGCGTCGATGCATAATAAGTACCGTTGCCACATTTGTGGGTATGATATTTGCTTCCGGTCCGGGTAACGTAAACGGTTGTATCTGCATACACCGGTGTCAATGTAAGTGTATCGCCCACTGGCATTGCAATCATAACCAATGCCAATACAATACTGATCACACTTTTCTTAATTGTTTTCATAAAAAAGCCTCCTTTTTAAATTTATAGTACTATTGTACCACATTTCATTCAAAAAGGAGACTATTATTTTCTAATTTATTAGTATCGTTTATTTTAACACTTTCCTATATGCTCCACATAGTTGCAGCGACAGCAAATACACAAAATATCCAGCATATGCAAGTAACATGATCACTCCACACGGCCGGCGCAACTGCCGATGCCGAATTGTTCCTGCCCAAAGCAATATGCCACAAAGAATTGCAACGACGGTATCAATCAGGAATCTTCCTTCAAACGGTACCGGGCAAATGAGTGCAACCGTTCCGATCACAAACAAAATATTAAATATGTTGCTTCCTACAATATTTCCAATCGCAATACCAGCATTTCCTTTTCTAGCCGCAGACACGGATGTCACAAGTTCCGGTAGTGATGTGCCGAAAGCAACAATCGTAAGTCCGATAAAGCGCTCACTCATGCCACATGCTCTTGCAATCGTAGTTGCTCCATCCACAACAAAATTGCTTCCTACAACGACAAGAACAGCTCCCAATACAATAAAAAGTCCACTCTTCCATAATGGATACTGTGCGAACGACTGGTTATCATCTTCTCCCGTATTTCCCTTTTTTGCCAAGAAATACAAATAAATCAAATATGCGATAAATAAAACCCAAAGCACGATTCCTTCTACAAAAGTAATCTCATTTCCGGTTGCTCCCATTACCAGAAGCACAGAGGTAATGAAAAGCATGTATGGAATTTCATATTTGAATGTAGACTTTTGTATGGCCACATTCGTGATCAGTGCGGTTACTCCGAGAATAATCAGGATATTAAGTATATTGCTTCCTACTATGTTTCCAACCGTGATCCCGGCATTTCCCTTTAGTCCGGCGGATTTACATAACTGCCCTTTCTACCCCCATCGCTCCAATCGTAACCCGAATCACATGCCGGGGAATACCGAATTTTCCTGCCAGCGCCGCGGCACCATCCACAAAAACATCCGCGCCCTTTACCAGCGCTGCAAAACCAATTACCAACATTAACATTGCTACAAAAATCATATGCGTTCCTCCTTTTAGGACTATTAAAATATAATTTCGTTTACCTGCAGAAAAACGCAAAAAAGGCGAGACTTCTGCTGTGTAAACAACAAAAGTCTCGCCATTTGATCACTTCCCGGATTGTTTCCAATCGTACTGACGGGTGAGTAAACATCTTTTGATGCCGGCTACTCCCTTTCACTTATATACTATAATATGCAATGCTGTTTTATTCGTCAAGCGTTTTTTACTTTTAAATGATTGCTTCATACGTTTTTGCAAAGATGTCCTTTTCGATGATATATACATCCTGCAGATCATCTTTCCGGCATGCCAGATAGTCGCCTTTATTTCCTCGCATATATTTTTCCCGGTCCCACGTAGTAAATACTTTCGCGCGGTTCTCCAGTTTTTTTGCCAATATCGCTACTTCTCCATTTGCAATACAGCTCTTCGCAAACGGAATCAGAGATATTTTCTGTCCCATCTTATTTTCTTTGATTGACGGTTCATACTCTCCATCAAATATATATGGATCTTCTACCGGCTGATAGCTTCGAGCAAATTTTTCTTTTTTACACGGATAGACTTCGCCTTTGATTCCGATCATGATATATACATCGTCTTCAATCAATACCTCCAGATCTCCCTCTAAGGTACGAATGAGCACTTCTGTCCCGCTGCTTACCAGATCCGTACCTCTGACATAGCCGATCGGAAGATGTTTCTTTCGATATTCTTTGAAACATTCCGGCTCACATTCATATGCAGAAGCATATATAATCTCAACATCCGCGAAGTATTTTTCCATTCTCTTTTTAATAAACGATTCCGGACTGGTACCTTCCTTTACGCACTCTTTCTGGATAAAACCTCCTGCTTTCCCCATATGGCCGCCACCGCCGCCGACACCGTCCGCAATAAACTCTGCCAGTTCACCCGCATTGACTTCAATCACACAGCTTCGAACCGAATACTTGATTCCAAACGACAAAACACTGTATACCAGGCAGCAGTCCACTTTGTCAACTTCCAGCGTCAGATCACTGATAATACCAAGAATATTCGGATCACACGGCTTTGCTTCCACCAATGCGAAACGATTTTTTTCATCGTATTTATAACCCATGAGCGCTTCTCCGGCTATCCGCAGCTCTTCAAGCGATAAATTGGAATTGCGGAAAAGGTTGATCAGAATATGATCAAATTTGACATCATCCCGCATATCTTTATCCAGCGGATGCGATATTTCCGTGAAGTTACAGGTATCTGTCATATGACCATAATACAAAGCCGTAGCTACCTCTATGTTATCATTTACATCAATTCCTTCTCTTTGAAGCAATTCACGAACCAGTGTGGAACAGGAGCCCAGATTACTTCTCACTTCATTAAGTTCCGGCAATGATCCGGAAACCTGATGATGATCAATGACCGCAAGTGTGTCTCCCTCCAGTTTTGTCACATTGCTCTGACCATACTGGCAATCAACGGTAACCAACAGCTGTGGCCGGTCGATTTCTGTCACATGCGCAATCGGAATATGAAGTTTCTCAACCATCAAAACCAGATTACTCTTTTGTATTTCGTTTTTACCACTGTATACCAGTCTTACATTTTTGTCTCTATTCTTAAAATATGTATACAACGCAAATCCGCAGCCGATTGCATCAGCATCCGGGTTATCGTGACATTGTATGACAATATCCTGATACACCAGTAACTCCTTTAATCGCATAACTATTATCCCCTTATTCTATGTTATATTTTATCTTCTGTGTTTTTGCCAGTCCGACATCTCCATACTGATTTTTCACTTCCTGCACAAGCTTTTCGATATCCATATACGGAAATTCATACAGACAGGACCCGCTTACACTCAGCACTTTTTGTGTTTTTTCCAAAAAGCTGCATCCTTCCGCTGCATACTCCATGACTTCATATGTCGATGCATCTAAAAGAAACAATCCACTTTCTGTAGAAAGGACGATTTTTTCTGCATCCCCACTCATTGTTATATCGTCGATATCATCACTCATTTCCGAAGAACCAATATAGGTATATTTCTGTTCCATATAATTGTAGACTTTGTAAAGATTGTCATCGCCCTTATACAAAATATTTTTTCCGTCCGGCATAAATGCCAGAGTACAATGAAATCTTCCGTCAAATGGTATCTCGCAAACCATTTTCATACTCTCCAGATTCAGAACACGAAGCATAGAATCGCTGCAGGATACTGCTAAATATTTTTCCTGAAGATCAATATCCATCGTTTTCTTCAGGCCGTCGCTGTAAAGCATTTCACAATCTGCCACCTGTAATTTTGTACTCTGGTTCTTTTTCACATCCACACAGTACCAGCCATCCTGCATCGCGTATGCATAAATGCATTCTTTTTTCGGTGCATATACAATATTGTCTACCTCTACGTCAAAAGTTCCCTGCTGTGTGATCTTCTGCTTTTTACAATCCACAATGCAATATCCTGTTTTCGAATAGTAAACAATTTTTTCATGATTCTGTGTTATATACCACTTGATGCCAGTAAAATCTTCTCCCGCAGATATTTCATTCACGCTTTTTGTATCGGGATCAACAAAAGCGGTCCTGCCATACGCGCCGGCCAGCACCAGTATATGCCCACTGAAAAATGCGCGGTTTCCAAATAAATCTGCATTCAGATTCTCTGTTTCATATAATTGTTTGTCGTTTTCGTCAAAGAATGTACATTTATAACCATTCTTCGCTTCTGTGAATAATGCATAGATAGATTCATCTTCACTCACCAAAACATCCTGTATCTTCTCATCCATCTTCTGACGAATCTTCATTCCCGGGCCCTCAGCATAATTCATCATGAGCAAATCATTGCTTTTGCTTCCGAGAATCACCAGTTCTCCATTTGAAAATTCAAAACTATTGATATCAAACTCGGCACCGCCAAAGTCATAGCTGGCAACTTCTCCGGTGTCCGCACGAAATAACTGAATTTTTCTCATAGAGTTGGCGAGAACGCCCCATTCATTTTGCGGATTCATCTGGATATATTTTATCTGCTGTCCATAATTCATCTGGTTAATAACTTTACCGTCGTCTGCTTTCAGTACAGACAACTCATCCCCGTTCGACAACGCACAGGTCTTTGCATAGGAGCTGTATGCGAAGTTAAGGAAATATGTCTGCACCCCTTTGTAATCAAAATTATGACACCATTTTTCTTTTGCACTTTTTGCATCAATCCATTGAAACGCTCCGTCATTCTTTTCCTTTTCAGCGGTAGCCATATCATCAGAATTATCATAGGAAATGACTGCCAGCTGCCGGTCATCGACAAATGAGCACTGTGAAACATATGCTTTCTGCACTTTTATCGTCTTTTCTTCTCCTGAACCGACATGATACAGACATATCTGATTGCTTTTTTCATCATTGTCCATCAGGCAGGATACTGCAACAAGGCTTCCATCACTGTTGATACTGCACTGTGAAAAGAAATCTTTCTCTTCGCCGGAAATTTCCGCAACAATCTTTCCTGTTTTTGCATCAACCACAATGTATTTATGAAAACTTGCCGCAACGATCCATGCATCATCCTCTGAAATCTGACAACTTACCACTTCATCGTCCCGATCCACAGACCATAGCTCTTTTCCGGCATCATCATACATGTATAATCCATCCTGATATGCCACAAATATGCCATCTTTTGTTCTGGATGCCTGCACCACATTCATGAGCATTCCGCTCTCGTTGGTATGATTGTCAATGGTAGCAACACATTGCGCAGCTTTCGTATCCCATAACCGGACACGTTCTTCGTTATCCACGGATACCAGAGACGCTCCATCCTCTGCCAGGTCAAACGCCACAACGGTGGCATCATGATGCAAAATTCCATCTTTGACCATCTTATTTCCTGTCGCATAACAATGCAACGCATTGGAAAGTGCATATTGTGCTGACGGAACATACGGTCTGTCATTTCCTTCATGTGCCAGCGCTTCCAATGCAACGAACGCAGCCGTTTTCCGGTCTCCATATGTAAGAAGAGAGGCCGATGTATCGGCGAGATATCTGGACTGATTCATTTTTCATAACATCCTCTTTCGTATACTATTCAACACTGTAATGTCAGATCTTCCTGAGATCCAACATACTTTCTAAACTCAATAAAAAAGTATACGGTATCCGCACGGTCTATTCAATAGGACATTATTCCTATCACTTTTTCTTTCGCATACTGACAATAAGGGCATAAATTTCCGGATTTTTTTCTTTCATATGTTCGTCCATCATATGACGCCTCTCCTGAAAACGTTCCGCGAGTTCCGGATGTTCCCTTGCAATTCGCTCATACACCTCCCGACGATGCGCCTCAAAATGTGCCGCAATCGTCCTCTCATCCTTGCCTGAAATATGCACAATTTCTTTTAAATGCTCTTCCAAATGTTCCAACCACTCATCTTCATCCAATTCTTCCATATGTGACCAGCGTCCATGCAACAGTTCTTCAACATCACCTGTTTTTTTCAACTGCTCAATCTGCAGACGTATTTGCTTTTCAATCTGTTCTTCCGACTCACTTCCAAACGCCCATACAAGTTCCTGTACACGATTGTCCGCACGTTTCCGGGATGCACTTCTCATTTCATTATCAACCCCATCAAGAGGATACGGGCGATGAATTCCCATATCCTTAAGTGCGATATGAATGGTTCTGCGCACACATCCTTCTTCAATCAGATATCCCAGTCCCAACTGACGTAATTGTTCGTTTACAGCTGCAATATGCTCTGTCATATAAAAACGAATTCCGCGTTCTTTCAAAGAGCGGTACAAAATTTCCAGTCGATCTGCCGCCGTAATATCAATACTCCGTTAATTGTACCAAGCATCAATACACCCACAAATGCACCAACAAAAATAAAAAATTCGGTCCGCGACACCTTCCACAATCTTGCTGCCAGTTCAAACTCAGTTGCACCAAGCAACGCAGAAATTACAATTGCCGTCAGCACCGGAACCGGTAGATATCTTGTCATAACG
>URYB01000135.1 GCA_900552085.1 uncultured Lachnobacterium sp. | reverse complement strand
TGCCAGATATTGAATTTTCAAGGTGCATAGCTAAAATTTATGTGCGAAGTTTGAGTTGATTAATGATAGTGTCAGCCCATTTGCTGAAAGCAAATTATGCATGGCTGATGTTCAATAAGGAAGGTGAGCTTATGAGAAATAAAATGCTTACTGCATGGAAGCGCAGTATCTGCTTTTTGATGATTGCTCTGGTTTGTATCATGATGCTGCCAGTACATGTTAATGCGGAGAAAAATGTTGCAATTACAGTGCTTTCTAATATCAGTGAGGATACCATGAAACCGTATCTGAACGCTTTTCAGAAAAAGTATCCTGGAATCAATGTAGAGTATTACTCCTACAGTGATTATGAGAATGAGTTGCAGACCCGCATGGACAAAGGTGATTACGGGGACGTTCTTTTTGTACCGAGTTTCTTATCCTCTGACAAATACGAGACATATCTTGAAAAATATGGAAGCTATCAGGAATTGTCTGAAAAGTACAATTATCTGGAGGGCAGCAAATATATTGATGATACGGTGTATGGTATTCCGTCCTCTGCATATATGACTGGAATTCTGTATAACAAGGATGTTTTCAATAAAGCAGGTATTACGGAGACGCCAAAGTCCATTGACGCTTTTTTGGCGGATTTACAGACAATCAAAGAACGTACGGATGCAATTCCTTTTTATACGAACTATTCATCGCAGTGGACACTTCAGTTTTGGGAGACTTTCCCATATCTGGAAATGACGGGAGATCCGGATTACAAGAATAATAAATTTATATATGAGAGAAATCCATTCAGCAAAGGAAGTACGCACTATCAGGTGTACCAGCTTTTGTATGATATTGTAAAAGATGGATTGTGTGAGGATGATCCACAGTCGGATGACTGGGAGAAATCCAAGTCTATGCTCAATCGCGGGGAAATTGGATGTATGGCAATTGGTTCCTGGGCAGTATCACAGTTCAAAGCGGCAGGACCGGATGCGGATTCGGTGGCATTTATGCCGTTTCCGAATGAAATTGACGGAAAGCAGTATATGACAATTTCCACGGATTACTGTTACGCAATCAGCAAAAACAGTAAACAAAAAGATGCTGCGAGAAAATATATTGAATTTATGTTAGATGAGTCCGGTTATGCACTGGATCAGGAAAATCTTTCCCTTGTAAAGACGAATCCGTATCCAGATGCGTACGGAGATATGCAGAATGTCATACTTTCGAGCAATACGGCATCAACGAATATCAATTACAGTCGTTGGGAAAGTCTTTCAAAGAATCTTAATATGGATGACAACAAGGAGACTGCGCGTGTCATTGCAGCCGCAGCCGGATATTCGGAAGAATCGTTGGATGATATTGTCAAGGACTGGAATGAACGATGGGAATCCGGGCGGCCAAAAGATATGGAATCCGAGATGCAGGACGCATCATCCAATCGTCTCAACAGTAGTGTCATTACAGAAAATTACGAGGTTACACTTTCTCAGACAGAGGAACGATATCTGAAAGATATGGGGAAAATCAAAGTTGGATATCTGACGGAGTTTGCACCATATCAGTATAAAGATGAAAAAGGTGAATTTGTCGGATTATCCCGGCAGATCTGCGATATTATCGGCGAAACTCTCAATATCGATATGGAGTATGTTCCGTATGGAAACCGCAAAGATCTGATTGCAGCGATGGAGAGTGGAGAGATAGATATGGCGGCCGGGCTGGACTCGGAGAGTGAGACAGACAGTTTGCGTTTCTCAAAGAGTTATCAGGATTACATGCAGGTCCTTATTAAAAATGAGACCACAAATATTGATAAGCTGGAAGATAAAAAGCAGGCGGTTATTATCGGGCAGGAAGATGAGGATCAGGATAGCAAAAACCAGATCAAGAGAGTTTCACTTCGCGCTGCTATTAAGGCTGTGGATTCAGGAGATGCTGACTTTGTAATCGGTAACTATTACAGTGCGGATTACTATATCCGGGATCTGGCGAGTGAGCATGTGTCAGTTGTCCCGATGTCGGAAAAGGGAGCAATATCTTTTGCGTTTGCATCAGGACAGGATACGCGTTTGATTTCTGTTTGTAACAAATGTTTATACAGTATTCCCGAGAGTAGAATCCAGGTTCTTTTGATGGACGATCTGGATCCTCCTGCAAAGCCGGTTACACTTATGACTCTTATCCGGGAAAATCCATGGCAGAGTGCGTTGATTGTTCTGGCTTTACTGGCATTGATCGGTTTGTCGGTATTCTTTGTACTTCGTCAGCGTTGGATCAGTGCAAGAAAACATGCGGTTGATGTAAAACGTTATGAGATTCTTGCCGCATTGATGAACGAATATGTATTTGAGTATGACAGTGCAAAGAAACAGATTCATCTGGATTCCAAGTTTAAGGATAAATTTGGAATTGATGGAGATGTGGCTATCGAGAAATATGAGAAAGATAACCCATGTCTGAATGCAATTTTACTTGAGGTTGACAAAGTAAACAATGCAGATGATGCAACGGGATACAATTCCCATCCATTCAAACTTCGTATGGATGATGGTACGATGGAGTGGTATCGTGTGATCTTTTATGCATTGAAAGATGAATACGATGTGGAAAGCCATATCATTGGTAAGCTGGTAAGTGCAAAGCAGGAGATGGCAGAGCAGGAACAGTTTATCAACCGTGCACAGAGAGATCCGTTGACTGGTTTATATAACCGCGACGGTTTTATGGAACAGTATGCGACCATGGAAGTAAAAGAATCGCTTACCTATGCAATTCTTGACATTGATAATTTCAAACAGGTCAATGATAAGATCGGGCATGCAGGTGGTGATGCAGCATTAAAAATTCTTGCAGATACCTTATCTTCCGTTTTTCAAAAACAGGCAATCGTGGGAAGATATGGTGGCGATGAATTTATGGTCTGTGTCTATGACATGGACAAATATGAAGTTGCAGCATTGTTTGATAAGTTGGTAAAGGCTATGGACTGTGATATGGATTATCAGGGAAAAATCAAGCATTTGTCAATCAGTTTGGGAGCTGCTTATGCAGGACAGAAGATGCCGCTTGATGTGTTGTTAAAGAGTGCAGATAAAGTATTATATCTGGTAAAAGAACAGGGCAAGAATAACTGGAATATGGATATTTTAGAATAAGTGCTTGCTTTTTTAGACGTATGTGGTATGATGAAGAGGTCATTGATATGACACGAATTCTATCACATACGTTTTCCTCGTTATAGGGGGAATCATATGAAGACAAATCACAAAGTACGTTTGACAGCAGTAATGCTGGTTCTATGCATGGTGTCCATGCTGTTTATTCCAGGAAACAGAGAGAATATATATGCCAAAGGAATTGATTTTCTTATTTTAGGTGTATATGAGAAAAGTCTTGAAGTGGGAGATGAATTTTACATTTCAGCCGTGGCATCAAACGGAAATAAAATTACATTCCGGTCCAGCAACTCAAAAGTTGCTTCCGTCAGTACATATGGACGGATTACTGCGAAAAAACCCGGGGAAACAAGGATTACGGTTAAGGCAGGAAAAGCACAGGCGCGTTGCCGGATCATAGTGAAGAAGACACGTATTGATGTGAAACAAAAGAATATTTCTATGGACAATGGCAGTACATTCCAGTTGAAAGCTGCGGCTTCTACCGGACATGCACTGACTTACAAATCCAGCAAAAAGAGTGTAGCGACAGTTGATGAAAAGGGCTTTGTTACGGCAAAGAAACCGGGGGAGGCACAAATTACCATCTCGGCAGATGGCACTTCGGAAGTATGTAAAATCAAGGTGCGGGAGACGAAAGTAAAACTCGATCGAACGAAAGCAACACTCTATCGAAAAGGAGAGATCACACTCTCTTTCTCAACAAATTCCAAAACAGAACCAAAGTGGAAATCAAATAAAAGCAGCGTTGCAACTGTGGATAGCAAAGGAAACGTGACTGCAGTAAAACATGGTACGGCAACGATTACCGTCATCGTAGATGGCGTCAAAGCAACTTGCGAGATTATGGTAAAACAGCCGGAGGTAAGTTTTCCACAGTCAGAACTGACACTTAAACAAGGAGAAAAAATTTGTGTGAAAGCGAAAGTATCTTCCGGAAATGATCCAATGTATTCCAGTTCCAATACCACAGTCGTAACGGTGGACGAGCATGGGAAAATATATGCCTGCGGAAAGGGAAAAGCATACATATATGCAACAGAGGATGGAATCAAAGCAAAGATGACCGTTCGCGTGAAGTAACTTAAAAACAAAAGTATTATATAAGGGAAAATGTTGTGATAGAAGACAAAAAGGGGAGAGCCCCTTCCGATTAGCTGAAGGAAAGCTCTCCTTTTTTCAGACAGGATTCCACATATTTTTTGATCTGATAATCATCTTCCGGCATCTGGCAACCGATGATGTACATGCCATCATTGTTTGAGCAGCGAATAATGCGACCATTGAGTTCTGCGTGTGTCGGTAATGCAAAGTTATGAATGTGAACGGAAATTTCCTTTCCGTGACAATCAGCAAAAACTGGTGATGTCATAATCAGCGCAAAACCATTGGCACTGAGATTGTCAAGTTTACCGGTATAGGTTTCACCGGAGTCAGCTAATGTAACCGTACAGGTGTTGGAAATATCAATGCGAGGATATTTCCGGCGGTTAAGGATCTTCGAACGCGAGCGTAAGAGGATGGTGTAGTTTACATCAGATGCACAAAGTTGTGCTTTTTCCCAGAAATAAATAATGTTGCCGACGGTAATCTGAAGACTGCAATCAACCGATGCAGAGAACGCCGGAGCATTGTCGAGAGATACCAGCACACTGTCCTGTGTATGGGAAATCAGTTCACCTGTGTAAACAGCATCTTCGGTTGTGCGTACGAGAATTTTCATGCCTGGATTCACATCAGCAATTCCCATGAATCCGCCGATACCAAGTTCGCACATCAATTCCTGAATGACATCTTCAATATTATCAATATTGGAAGAACTCTCTGTGTATTTACTGAGAATACGTTTGCTGATATCGCTGGAATGATCGATACAGCCGGTAATCACATTTACAGTGTTGGAAACCTGTTCCATATTGTCAGCCAATTGCAGATTGGAAGTTTCAACTTCTTTCATGGCAGAATCAATAACCTGAATGTGCTCTCCAAGCTGGGAGGAATCTTCGGTAATCTTTTGCACATTTTCACCGGTCTGCGTTACTTTTTCCAAAGTTACCTGAATCAGTTCAAGTGTCTTTTCAATGGAATCCGTCATCTTTGCTGAAATTTCGTCGAGACGGGTAAGAGCATCCTGAATCTGTGCAGAAGAAGTTTTGGTTTCTGTGCTTAAGGTTCGGATCTGTTCAGCAACAACGGCAAAACCTTTTCCTGCCTCGCCTGCACGGGCAGCCTCAATCGAAGCATTCAAAGACAGAAGGTTTGTCTGACTGGCAATACTCTCGATTTTTCCAATGACAGCCTGAATATCATTTGTGGTATCGGAGATATGTTTCATGGACTCGATCAGTTCCTTCATCTTTGCCGTACCACTGTCTGCCTTGATAGCAACTTCCTTTGCCTGATCATGAACACGATCGGTTGATTTTGTATTTTCCGCTACATGTTCTGCCACTTCATTGACAGAAGAAGTCAATTCTTCCAATGCAGCTGCCTGATCTGTCGCACCCTCCGCAAGACCCTGCGCACTCTGTGCTAACTGATCTGCTCCTACAGAAACCTGATTCGATGATTCCTGTACATTTGAAATCGTCTGACTGAGTCCTGTCTCTGTCTCTTCCAGTTTGCTTAAAATCTCACTGAAATTGCCACGGTAAACTTCAATATTGCGTGACTTTGCATCAAAGTTTCCCTTTGCAAATTCAGCGAGAAGCTGATCGATATCCTCTACAACTTCTTTCAGGGAAGAGGCTGTCTTTCGGAAGCTCTGTGCCAGTTTGCCAAGCTCATCCTCTGATTCATATGTTACATCAATTTCAAGATTTCCCTGAAACATAGCTTCTGCTGCATTCTCAATCTGATCCAGCGGTTCAAGAATGTTCTCCGTGAGTGCTTTTACCATCTGCTGGCCGAGAATCGGCATAACAATAACACCAAGCACTGGTATAATCAAAAATACAGGGTGTCCAAAAGCGATCATTAATGCTGCAAACAAAATATTATTGATTGCCAGTATAACAAATACAACTTTTACCACCAAAGAAAGCTTGTCTGCAATCTTTCTGTTCTGAAAATACTCTTTTCCTTGCATAAATTTTCTCCTTAGTTATAAGTATATTTACATCGGTACTTTTTACCTATAATTTTACTTCGGTTTTCCAATAAATGCAAGCAAATTATTCTTTACGATTAGTGATGGAACAGACGGATTCCTGTAAAGCTCATCACCATTCCATACTTGTTACATGTATCAATTACATGATCATCACGAACAGATCCACCTGGCTCTGCAATGTATTTTACACCACTCTTATGTGCGCGCTCGATGTTATCACCAAATGGGAAGAACGCGTCAGAGCCTAATGCAACATCTGTATTCTTGTCTAACCATGCACGCTTTTCTTCTGCTGTAAATACAGGTGGCTTCACTTTGAAAATATTCTCCCATGCACCATCTGCAAGGACATCCATGTAATCCTCACCCATATAAAGGTCAATTGCATTGTCACGGTCTGCACGCTTGATGCCATCTACAAACTGCAGTCCTAATACCTGTGGAGACTGACGCAGCCACCAGTTGTGCGCCTTAGAAACAGCCAGACGTGTACAATGAATTCGGGACTGCTGACCTGCGCCAATACCAATTGCCTGTCCACCCTTGACATAACATACAGAATTGGACTGTGTGTACTTTAATGTGATCATTGCAATAGCAAGATCAATCTTTGCCTGCTCGGTAAGTTCTTTGTTTTCTGTCACAATATTATCAAAGAAATGCTCATCAATGTGCAATTCATTTCTTCCCTGCTCGAATGTGATACCAAACACATCCTTGCGCTCGATTGGAGCCGGCTCATAATTTGGATCAATTTCGATCACACAGTAATTGCCTTTCTTTTTCTGTTTTAAAATTTCAAGTGCCTCGTCGGTATATCCCGGTGCAATCACGCCATCGGACACCTCTCTTTTAATAACAAGTGCAGTTGCTGCGTCACACACATCAGACAGAGAAATAAAATCTCCGAAAGAAGACATACGGTCTGCA
>URYB01000134.1 GCA_900552085.1 uncultured Lachnobacterium sp. | reverse complement strand
AGGATGAACTGGATAGAAAATATGCTGATTGTAGCGGGCGTTTCGCTGGATATATTCGCAGCAATGGAATGTCAGGGATCGCTTGTAAAAAAGGTAAATAAAAAGCAATTATCCGCAATATGCGTTGTAATTGCCATAGGGCAGCTCATTGGATTATTCCTGGGATATTTTCTTTCCGACCTGTTTTGCCGGAAATATGCAGTGGCAAACGAAAAAATGCTTGGAGAAATCATCGCAATGCTGATTTTCTTTGCGCTTGGAATCCGGCTGATAATAAAAGCAATCCGTAACGAACGGATTGAAGAACGTCTGGAAAATAACCTTGGAATCAAGCGCTTTGTACAGATGACAGCCAGAACCGGAATATACACGATACTGGTCGGCATTGCGTTTGGATTCTTAGGAACCAATACGGTATTGCTTTTGATTATGATGATTGTATTTACGATAGCCTTTGTAATTGGGGGAATGTACACGGGCTATCATATGGGATTTGATTCCAAGACCATGGTGTATGCCGTGGGGGCAATTTTATTGTGGATTTCTGGATTTGATGTATTATTGCGCAGAGTGTTAGATATTTTTTAGTGAGAAGGAAAGCAGAGGGCAGATGATTTGCCCTCTGTTTTATTTTGTAGTAAGATAGAGGCGTTCTTTGAAAAGTTACAGGGAAAAGAATAGCAGGGAGATTGCAGACATATGATAGAAGGCAGACAGGCGGTGACAGAAGATTATACAGTTGTCGATTTGGAGATGACGGGACTGACACCGAAACAGGATAAAATTATTGAAATCGGGGCAGTGAAGGTGCGTGGGAAAAAGGTGGTAGACACTTTGGGCACGCTGGTGAAATCTGCACGGCCGATTCCGGTCAGTGAACTGACTGGGATCACGAATGAAATGATGGAAACCGGGATGGAAGAAGGTCAGGCGATAGAGGCGCTGCTTTCTTTTATCGGGGAGGATGTGATCGTAGGGCATAATATATCGTTTGATTACAGTTTTCTCAAACAGTGGGCGGTCAACCGCAAACTGCCATTGCAAATGTATGCGTGTGATACACTGCGCATAGCCCGGGCCCTGCTTCCGGGGGAACAGTCGAAGAAACTGGAAGATCTCTGCAATTATTTTCAGATCGAGAGGGAACATGCACATCGGGCATTGGATGATGCGGTCGAAACGCAGAAAATATATGAATGCTTTATGGAGCGTGCATTGCCGGAAAAGAAGGAGCTTTTTGTGCCAAAACTTCTGATGTATAAGGCAAAGCGGCAGACACCGGCTACCGCGCATCAGGTGGAGCGATTGAAGCAGCTGCGGGAAAAATATCAGATTACAGATGAGATTGTATGGGATGCCCTGACAAGAAGTGAGGCATCCCGTCTGCAGGATAAATATTATACAACCTATGGAAGATAGGTTCTTAATTTTTCAACGATGATACTGTGGGCAAGTGAGTTGATTTCTTCCGCAGAAGCGATAAGATCCTGAATTTGTGTTGCTTGTCCGTCCTGTTTGTACAGGTCTGCAAGCGTTGTATAGATGCTGATCGCATCGGCATGGAAGGATACCGCAAGCTCTAACAGTTCTTTTGCCGCATCGTTCTGTCCATCGGCGAGAAGTTCCTGCGCATAGGTGTTTACCGCGCTGACAAATTCGGTAAAATTGGCATCGTAAGCGGAGAGCTCATCGAGGTTTGCAGCACCATATTCCAGTTTCAGTTCGGTATTGGTGATACCGGACAGATTGAGCATCTTATCAGAAGAAAGGCGCACCAGCGTCTTTTCCGCATCTGTGTGAAGGTTTTGTGGTATTTTTTCAATGGGTATGGTAAGATAGTTGAGATTGTGGATATCTTTGCGGCGCGTAAAATTAGCCTGCCGTTCGTTTTCCCAGAATTGTTCCTGGGCATTTTCCTGTGAACGGTTATTTTTATGGATTGCAAAGTTTAATATCAAAACAAAAATGATAAATACAGCTAAAAATATAAACATAGAGAAAAGTCCTTTCTTATGCGAATCTTTGGTTGTATTGATTATAACTTATAATTACAGAGAGGTGAATAGGATGAAGAAAAAAAATCGTATGATCGCAATTGTAGCACTGGTATTGATCGTTGCAATGGTTGTCACTTCTGTTGTGTCAGCATTCATGATGTAGCAAACAGAAACACTGGCTGACACGAACTTAGGCTTGAAAATGTGAGTGTTTGTGATAAAATATGTAGTCAGACAAAGTATGGTGGAATTATAGTTAAGGAAAGAATATGAAGAAGACAGGGAAAATTATCTTTTTTGGAACTTTATTTGGTTTATTATGCAGTTTTGGAAATGTACAGACGGCTCAGGCACAGGATGAGCTGGCAATAGAGGATGGTGTGTGCATTGGTAGTGTTGATGTAGGTGGAATGACGGAGGACGAAGCAAAGACAGCCGTTTCTTCTTATGTAGACAGTCTTATGGACACTACCTTTACATTGAAAGGCGAATCCGGTTCGATCGAAATGACCGCAGCGGATATGGGCGTTACGGCAGATGTAGACACTGCTGTGACCGAAGCGATGGCAGTAGGACGCGCAGGCAGTCTGATCAATCGTTATAAGACAACACAGGATTTGAAGAAAAATAAATTGGTGCTGGATATGCACTTAAGTGTGGATAAACAGGAGACCGCACAGAAATTGTACAGCAGTTCCGGAAAACTGAGTGTGGAAGCTGTGGACAACGGATTGAAGCGCGAAAATGGCAAATTTGTATATGTTCCGGGTAAGGAAGGTGTGGAAGTTGATATTGTAAATTCCGTATATGCCATCAATGATTTCCTTGCCGATGGATGGGATGGAAGTGACAATGAGATTGCACTTGTCACAGAAGTCGTAGAGCCGCGTGGAACAGAGGATGAACTTGCAGAAGTAAAAGACTTATTAGGAAGTTATTCGACGGATTTCAGCAGTTCAAGTCCGGGACGTGCCAAGAATGTAACAACCGGCTGCAGCAAGGTCGATGGTACAATTCTTTATCCGGGAGATGAATTTGAACTTTGTTCTACCGTAAGTCCTTTCACGCAGGAAAACGGATATGAACTTGCAGGCTCTTATCAGAACGGTACAACCGTAGAGTCTTTTGGCGGTGGAATCTGTCAGGTGGCTACTACTTTATATAATGCAGTAATTCGTGCAGAACTTGAAATTACCATGCGGTACAATCATTCCATGATGGTACATTATGTACAGCCATCTATGGATGCAGCAATTGCAGGAAATTATAAGGATCTTCGCTTTAAGAATAATCTGGATTCCCCGGTTTATATCGAAGGATACTGTAGCGGTGGTGTGTTGCACTTTAATGTATATGGAAAAGAGACACGTCCGTCCAACCGTGAGATTTCGTTTGAGAGTGAGACCGTTTCGACAACGGACCCGGAGGTAAAATTCAATCTGGATTCGAGCAAGGCTATCGGATACTGGAGTGTTGATCAGACACCACATACCGGATGTATTGCACAGCTTTGGAAAATTGTTAAAGTAGACGGCGTGCAGCAGAGCAGAGATCTGTTCAATAAGAGTAACTATCAGTCTTCTCCAAAGATTATTACTATTGGAACTAAAGATGCCACGGCAGAATCACTTACTGCCTTAAAGAATGCAGTTGCTACAGGAGATGAGGCAACGGTGCGAGGTGCGGTATCCGGTCTGAAATCCAATGCAGATGCACAAAAGGAAGAAGACGAAAATAAGGATGACGACAAGGATAACGATAAATCCGACAAGAGTGATACGTCCGACAAAAAGGATGATAAAAAGGACGATTCCAATACATCCGATAAAACGGATGATAAGAAAGATGACAAGAAGGACGATAAAAAGGACAATCAGACTTCGTCCGAGAATAAAACATCTTCCGATGATGCAAAAGCAAATAAGGAATCATCAAACTAGTTTGAACATCAGGCTGCTTCCTATGCATAATGGAGCAGCCTTGTAGTCTATAAGTGGAGCGAATATGAAAGCAGGAAAATTGTCAGAATCAGCCTTGAAGCGTTCTGTGCTGAAACAATTACATAATGGAAATTCTGTGGTTCCTCCTATGGTGGGAGGCGATTATGCAGCAGTGCAGGCAAAAGAATCAATGGTGGTTCAGGCAACGGGAGCACGGTGCTGTGGAGGAAGTCTGCGCGGTATGCTCAGTGTCTACAATGCACTGAACAATCTGGTATGCAGTGGAGCAAAACCTCTGGGGATTACGATGACTCTGCTTTTGCCGACATCCTGCAGCGAAAATGATCTGCGACGGGAACTTGCAGCAATACAGACCGTATGTGATAAAGAAGAAATTCCGATTCTTGGTGGACATACAGAAGTAACCCGAAGTGTGACGGAACCGGTCATTTCGATTACAGCGATCGGAACAGCCGATACACAGTTTATCCGGCCGGGACAGGTGGAGCCGGGAATGGATCTGCTGGTAACGAAAACAGTAGGACTGGAAGGAACGGCAATACTGGCAATCGAGAAAGAAAAGGAACTTCTGGAGCGCTACGCGCAGCCTTTCATTGATCAGGCAAAAAAATTTGTGGACTATCTGTCCATACGTTCGGAGGCCGCAGTCGCCGCACAGTCTGGCGTTGCAGCGATGCATGACATCTCAGAAGGCGGTGTATTTGGTGCACTCTGGGAGTTGGGGCAAAGCTCCGGCGTCGGACTTGAAATTGAATTAAAGAAAATTCCTCTTCGTCAGGAAACAGTGGAAATCTGTGAATTTTTCAATCTGAATCCGTACAAGATGGTTTCCGGTGGAAGCGTACTTATGACGGCAAAGGATGGAAATGCAATCGTGCATGCGATTCGACAGGCCGGTGGAGAGGCCGTCATCATCGGAAAGGCAACCGACAGTAATGACAGGGTGCTGATCAATGGAGACGAGCGCAGATTTCTTGAGACAACACAGACGGACGAACTGATGAAGCTGTAATTGATTTAAGATAATAAGTTTAATTATTTTAGGAGAATATCATGAGAGAAAAAATTTTGACATTTATAGAGAAAAACAGTCGTATTGATTTAAATGAGCTGGCAATCATCCTTGGCGTGGATGAAGCAACCGTTATGAATGAACTGGAAAGTATGGAAAAGGAAGGCATCATTTGTGGATACCATACATTGATCAACTGGGACAAAGCCGGGGTAGAGAAAGTATCTGCGCTGATTGAGGTGCGTGTGACTCCACAGAGAGGCATGGGTTTTGACAAGGTGGCTGAGCGCATTTACAACTATCCGGAAGTAAATTCTGTTTATCTGATTTCCGGTGGATTTGACCTGATGGTAACTTTGGAGGGAAAGACATTGCGTGAGATTTCCCAGTTCGTATCCGATAAGCTTTCAGCACTGGATCAGGTACTGAGTACAAAGACAAACTTTATTTTAAAGAAATACAAAGACCATGGAACAGTCATGGCAGCAAAACCAAAAGATGAAAGGATTATGATGGCATAATGAGAGACCCGTTATCTAAAACAATCAAAACAATTCAGCCATCTGGTATCCGAAAGTTTTTCGATATTGTAAGTGAGATGGATGATGCAATTTCCCTTGGTGTCGGAGAACCTGATTTTGATACACCATGGCATATTCGTGATGAGGGTATCTATTCCCTCGAAAAAGGAAGAACATTTTATACGTCCAATGCCGGTTTAAAAGAATTGAAGATCGAGATCGCCAAGTTCTTGAGCCGCAGATATGGACTTACTTATGATTACAATAAGGAGATGCTGGTAACAATCGGAGGAAGCGAGGCAATTGATATTGCAATGCGCGCCATGTTAGATCCGGGTGATGAAGTGATCATTCCGCAGCCAAGTTATGTCTCGTATGTGCCATGTGCCGTACTTGCAAATGGTACACCGGTCATTATCGATTTAAAGGCAGAGAATGAATTCCGTCTGACCGCAGAAGAGTTAGAGGCTGCGATTACACCAAAGCCAAAAATTCTGGTATTGCCGTTCCCGAACAACCCGACTGGTGCGGTAATGGAGAAAAAGGATTTAGAGGCCATTGCGGAAGTTATTATCAAACATGATATCTTTGTAATCAGTGATGAAATTTATTCCGAACTGACCTATCTGGAAAATCATGTTTCGATTGCGTCACTTCCGGGAATGAAGGAACGTACCATTCTTATTAATGGATTTTCCAAATCGCATGCAATGACGGGATGGCGTCTTGGTTATGCATGCGGACCGGCAGAAATCATCAAACAGATGATCAAGATTCATCAGTTCGCAATCATGTGCGCACCGACAACAAGCCAGTATGCAGCTGTTGAGGCAATGCGCAACGGAGATGAGGATGTGCAGATGATGCGTGAAGAGTACAACGGAAGACGCCGTTATCTGATGCAGCGTTTTAAAGAGATGGGCTTGTCCTGTTTTGAGCCGTTTGGTGCCTTTTACGTGTTCCCGTGTATCAAAGAGTTTGGCATGACATCGGACGAGTTTGCAAATAAACTGTTGCAATCCAAGAAAGTTGCCGTGGTACCGGGTACCGCGTTCGGTGCATCAGGAGAGGGATTTATCCGTATTTCCTATGCATATTCACTGGAAGATTTAAAACTTGCACTTTCCCGTGTGGAAGAGTTCATCAATGAACTGCGGGCTGCAAAATAAGATAGGACAGGATAGATTATGGCAAAGCTGAATATCGTTTTACATGAGCCGGAGATTCCGGCAAATACAGGAAATATCGGGCGTACCTGCGTAGCAACAGGTACGCGCCTTCATCTCATCGAGCCACTTGGCTTTTCTCTTTCCGAGAAGCATTTAAAGCGGGCCGGTATGGATTACTGGAAAGACCTCGATGTGACAACATATGAGAACTGGGAGGATTTCTGCAAAAGAAATCCGGGCGCAAAGATCTATTATGCGACAACAAAAGGAAGACATGTGTATTCGGATGTGCAGTACGAACCGGACTGTTACATTATGTTTGGAAAAGAGAGTGCGGGAATTCCGGAGGAGATTTTAAAAGAAAATCCGGATACCTGTGTGCGGATTCCAATGATCGGGGAGACACGCTCGCTCAATTTATCCAATTCGGTTGCCATCGTATTATACGAGGTACTCAGACAGAATCAATTTGACCATATGAAGTTGGAAGGACAGCTCCACAGACTGAGCTGGGATGATTAAGATGGGAATTATCAAAGCAAAAAACCTGGTACATGAATTTATCCGAAGAGACGAAGAGGGCAATGTGGAATCCATTAACACAGCACTCGACCATGTGAATCTGGATGTGAA